>NZ_JBQACR010000029.1:0-6059 GCF_051905455.1 Pelomicrobium sp. G1 | reverse complement strand
TCCGGCGTGTTGACTCAGTCTGCCCCCGGCGAGAACGGGATCTGGAACCTCAAAGCCTCCGAGGGCCTCTCCCTCATCGCCGGCCTGGGGGCTCAGCCCTCGGCGGCGCTGCCGGTGCACATCGAAGCCGCCCCGGGCCTTGGGATCGGCAACCACGCCATCGTGCGGCTCACCGACGCCCTGGCGGTGCAGGCGGTCTACTCGGAGCTTGCCCCGGGCCTTTCGCAGGATCGGCTCAATCGACTGCTCGATGCCTCTGGGGTGAGCGCCGAGCGCACGCTCGAAGCAGCCCTGGATGCGCTGCGAAGGATTATCCTCGGCCCGGCTGCTGGCAGGACCGCGGTCGATGACCGTGAGGCCCTCCACGCCCATCTCCAGGCATTGCAGGACGATGCTGCCTACGCGGCCCTGAAAGGCAATGTCCAGATCTCTGTACTGGCCGGTGCGACTGCCTCCGATCTGAAGGGCATGGGCTCGCGCAATGACGCCTTGGGCCTGGCGACCCGCTACGCGCTTCAAGCGCTCAACCCCTTTGCGCTGGTTGGCGCCGACTACAGTGCGTTCAACGCGAAGGGCGAGTTGGACCTTTTCGATCCCGCGACGGGCAACGGCGACTTCACCCCGCACTATCTGACCGACCGTGCCGACTTCCTTGCGCGCAGGCTTTGGTTCAGCGCCGAGGACATCGAGCCGGTCAATCCCACCTATGGCTACGACGGTGCCGACCATCCGTATCTCCGGGACGCCGTCTTCTTCGAAGACGCCGCCACCGGCGACAAGATTGCCCAGGGCTTTGCGCCTGAGAGTCCCTTTCCCAACGTACAGCGCTACTTCTTCGGCGATAGCTGCGCTGATCATCTCTGCCGTGTGGGTAGACGGCTCTCCGAGAGGCACCACCGACAGCACTGTGGAGAGCGATCGTATCCACTGATTGGGAAACGTTCATGACCAGAGCTATCCGAATCTGCTTATTGGGCATCGCCCTTTCGCTGCTCGCTGTCGGATGCCGAGATATCGGAGCGGGGGAACGGGATTACACAGTCATCAACACGGGGATCCAGGGAAGCGGCTGTTGGTACGACAACGAGCGCTTCGTAGTGCTGCAAGGGAGACAAGCGCCCGGGACGCCAAGGTTCGAGGCGCAAGGAATTTTTTACTTCGACGCTACCAAACCGAATAGCCTAACAAGAATCGATCTCTCGCCACTTCCATCGGAGCTACAAAGCACAATCGTTCGAATTGACTGCGGAGAAAAAACAATTTTGTTCAACGTTTCTGGCTCGATTCCTTCTGATCCTTCCGTGACCAGACTCTATGCGCTGAGATTGGGCGAGGCTCCAGAGCTAATCGCGGAGATGCGAGGACTATATCCACCATCTAAAGCAGTAAGCTTGCGCGGGCGCTATGTCGTCGGAAACAGCAGGAAGATGTCGAGAGGCATCTTTGAAGGGCACGATGATTGTTCCCCCTTTTATCTCAAGCAGGATTTTAGAGCTTTATGCTGGAACACGTACGGACGCAACCTCTGGCCGCTTTCCAAGTTTGTGCTGGCGGAGTATCGGTGGGAAGAGACGATTCAGGTCAAGGGCGAGGACGATCAACCGAAGACCATCAAGAATCCGGAGGCGCCCCTTCTGGGGCGGGATGGGAAGCCGCTGCGCTATGCGTTGGTACTCTACGACTTAGAGCACCAAGTGCTGACGAATCTTACTGACGATCCCGGCTACGCAGGATTCGGTGCTGGGGTGGGAGCGCTGGCGATCACCCCGGATGAAAGCTACGCCTACGGAGTGTGCGTCAAAAAGCCCATTGCCCATGGGAGGGGCTGGGACAGCGTATGCCGGTATCGTCTCGATGGAAAAAGAAATCAAGTGGAGGAGGTCTTCACCATTGATCCTGACAAAAAATTCAAGGTGGTCGTCATCCACAGAGTAGCCGTAGATTCCCGAGGCAATGTGTATGTGGCTGTGACAGGGGCAAAGCCGATCGATGGTGTTTTGCGCTTTCACAGCGAGACACAAAAAATCGAGCGTCTGACGGTGCTGCCGCGTTCCGGCGAAAGCCGACTTGGGGTATCGCCCGATGGACGCTGGCTTGCTTTCACTGCCCTGGACCAAGGGGCAAGCAAACTTTTCCTCATGAGAATCGAGCAGGGAGGTGAACAATGACGGGATTCATTCCATACGTTCTTGCGAGGGAGATTGCGGAGCGCGTGTATGCCGGTCGATCGTCTATTCCTGTAGGTTGGGAGCTGGATACAAGTTTCAACTCGCTGGGCGTAAATGGGTTTCCTGGAGAGCTCGATCTCGCCAACGGCCTCTACGCCTACGCGCTCAAGCCCGCGTCGGACAACACGGCCGTTGCTCCGAACACGCGCATCCTTGCCTTCCGCGGCACGGAAGGGTCGCAGGACGGCATCCCGGACCTACGGGATTGGTACAACAACCTCAACAGCATCGGACGGGATCAGTTCGATGGAGCACAGGCCGAGGTGAATCGATGGCTCGCTGCCAGCCTGGTCGCTGGCCGTGCGGTGGAGCTTGTCGGTCACAGCTTGGGTGGAGCTTTGGTTCAGTGGGCGATCAACGATACGAACCTGCAAGATACAAACCGTAGTGACGTCGAATCGGTCGCGAAAATCGCTGCCGCCATATCCGGGAATCCGGCCTACACGGTTTCAGCTTCCCAACTCCACTTCTACACTTTCAACGCTCCCGGCATCGGCCACTCGCCGAGCGCGACGCAAGCCTCCGACAAGCGCTCCATCGTGGCGAGCGGCGAGCACCATGTGATCGAAGGGTTTCTGCCGTTCTTGCACGGCGACATCGTGCATCTCGTAGGCGGCGCCCACGTTGGCGGGCGGGTCTACGGGCACAAGGTGGACTTCGGAGCGAGCGGCGAATACGGCTTCAACGCTCACGGTATCCAGCGCCGGGACTGGTGGGAGAGCTTAGCCGATGGCGGCTACACGCCTTTCTACATCGATGTGGCCGCAGCCCAGACCATCGCGGCGAACATCTCCCGGCTCGGCAACAGCGACGGCACGGTGGAAAGCAACCGGGAAGCGATCTTTCGCCTCACGCTCTTTACGGCCGCCGCCCTCGGCACCCAGGCGACGGGCCGCTTGGGCCGGCTCGGGCAACTGCTTGGGCTTTCCGCCCTCGATCTTGACGCCACGGCGCTCGCCGATGCCATGGCCAGCACGACCGATGCGCTCAACCGCGGCCTGGTCAACGTGCTCGACCAGGTCAAGGCGAAGACGGGGGTGGACCTGCCGCGCTTCGGCGCGGAGCTGATGGCGGGGCTGGACGAGGCGCTGATCGGCTTTTTCGGCCTGGAGGAGCCTCTAAGAGAGCGACTCGTGGAATTCATCGTCGATGCGGCGGAGGGGATCGGCAACGCCTATCAGGAGCTCGTGGCCAAGGTCTCGGACACCCTCTTCGACCTCGGCTCGTCCCTGGGATTTCTGGAAGTCGACGCTTTCCGAAGCTCGTTTGCGGCAGCGCTTGAGGATCCCTCGCTCGATCCAACCATCAAGAGCGCTCTCCGGGAAGCCCAAGCGGTTGTCGAATTGGCCGGCCAGACAGCGATCATGCGCCCAGGCTGGGGCGAGAACCCCTTCGATACGCCGGCGTTCGATCCGCAGGCGCAGGCCTTGCCCGCCTTTGCCTTGGAGGAGGGGCGCTTGCAGATGCTGAGCGTCTTTCTGCCCTATCCCGCCCCCGAAGGCGGCCAGCGCATCCGGCTGCGCGTGAGCGGGGCGGGCGAGGCGTTGCAGGCCTTTCAGGACGGCGAGCCGGTTTCCGTGGAAGCCGGGGTCTTTTACCTTACCGTTCCGGTAGGTGCGCGCGAAGCGCGCTTCGGGCTGTGGGCCCGGGGCGATGTCGATGTGGCGGCGGCGGTCTCGGTGGAGGCCACCCTGGTCGATGGTGCCGGCGAACCTACCCACCAGAGCCGCGAAGAAGCGGCGCTCACCCTCGAGCCCCGGCCAGACGACCTGGATCTGGCGAGCGCTTCCGCGACGTACTGGGAAGAGAACACCGGGGTATGGGGCGATGGCAATGACTTCATTTGGTTCCAGAACCCCCTCTCCACGACCCAAGTGTATGCTGGGGGCGGCAACGACACGGTGATCGGCTCCGACGGCCCAAACCATTTCCTCGGCGAAGCCGGCGACGATCAGCTCGCGGGGACCTACCGTGTCTACGGGCGCGGTGAGCCGGACTGGCTGGAGGGAGGAGAGGGCAACGACATCGTGCACGGCGGCGACGGCGACGATTTACTGGAAGGGGGCTCAGGCAGCGACGTGCTGATCGGGGACCTCGGCGCTGATCGCTTGTTCGCCGACACGCAGGCGCACTCGCTTGCTGCCGCTGCGGCGGATTCCCACCGGGACTGGCTCGCGGGCGGGGCGGGCGAAGACCTTCTGGTGGGCGCGGGAGGCGCTGACGTGCTCTCTGGCGGCAACGGCGCCGATCTCCTCCTGGGAAGCGCAGGCGACGACGTCCTTCTGGGCGATGTGGACGCGCTCCCTAGAGATCCCAACTGGCGGATAGAAGTGGGCCCGGATGGGCGACGGATCGTCAGTCCTATCATGGGGACCCATGGGGTCGTCATTCTCGGCTCGGCGCTGAGCCCGGTCCTGCCCGAGGAGGGCGGGGCGGATCTCCTCTATGGGGGCGCAGGCCATGATCTGATCTTCGGTGATGGCGGTAGTGACGAGCTCTACGGCGGTGAGGGCGATGACCGGCTCTTTGGGGACGCCGACGAGCTCGACCCCCTTACCCATGGGAGCGACTACTTGAATGGCGGCGCTGGCGACGACGAGCTGCACGGCAACGGTGGAGCCGACATGCTGATCGGCGGCGCTGGGGACGACCGCCTCTACGGAGGCGCGGGCGAGGACACCCTCCGGGGCGGTGCGGGCGAGGACGCCCTCGATGGCGGCGAGGACGGCGACACTTACCTCTTTCGCAAAGGGGATGGTTCCGACGTGATCGCCGACGCCGGCATGGAAGGCCTCGACACCTTGGTGCTGGAGGACCTGTTTCCCTGGGAAGCGCACCTGCGGCGCCTCGCTCAAGGGGCTCTGGAGATCACGAGCGAGGGTGGTGACCGGGTATTCGCCCGCACGGCGGCGGGCAATCCCCGCGCGGGGATCGAGGCGATCCGCTTTGCCGACGGCAGCCTTCTCGATCGGGAGGCGCTCGATCGCCTGCCCATCGATTTGGCCTCCATCGGTGGCGACGGATGGGCGACGGGCACCGCGGGTGACGACCTGATAGACGGCTGGACGCTGCCGGTAACCGATCCGGGCGGCCATGTGCTCATCGATACGGGCACTGGCGACGATGAAGTCTACGCCCCCTGGAACGCCATCGTGCACGGGGGACCAGGCAACGACAACCTCATCGGCGGGCAGACGCTCCTAGGGGGTGAAGGCAACGACACGCTGCTCTACGGCACCACCCTTCTTGGCGGCCCGGGCGAGGACGAGATGGACGGGGGACAGGGGGCCACGCGCTACAGGATCGACCCCGCCGAGCCCGGGGTCGATCTCATCCACGACACGGGCGAATCCCAGGAAGCGTACCTCGACGCCTACTATGGAAGTCTCGGGATCGAGGACTGGCGCTACCGCCATGCCTACGGCGGGCGCTACGCCCTGTGGGGTGGGGAGGGCGAAGCCGGGGGCGGTTTCTTCGAGAGCTTGGGAGAGGTGGAAGCGCGGCTTGCCGAGTATGGGCGGAGTCTGGACGAGGCGTTGGCCGATGGGAGCGTGACCTATATCGAGCCGCTCCCCGAGCCGCCCGCCCGCTCGGCCACCGACTTCGCTGCCCTGGCGGAGGCGGTGGAGGCCGGGGTGATCGAGCAGGACGTGGTGGAGTTCGGCCCGGGCGTGACGGCGGCCGAGGTTTCGCTTTCCTGGGGGCGCATCGAGCGGGCCTCCCCCGACACGGGAGAGGTGCTCCCCTACGTGATCCTCGACCTCTCCTGGGGCGATGGGCGGGGGGCGCGGCTTCTGATCCCCCGGCCGCAGGAGCCCCTGGGGCGGGGAA
>NZ_JBQACR010000299.1:0-285 GCF_051905455.1 Pelomicrobium sp. G1 | reverse complement strand
ATCTTAGGCCACAGGTCCAGGCTGGGGGGCACGAGCGCCACCGGCCCCGAGCCGTCCAGGACGAAATGGGCGTGGCGGGTGGCGGCGCAGTTGGGGATCAGTCCCACGGGAAGGGAGGCAGCGTGGGTGGGATAGTGCCGGATCTTCACATCCAGCACGGTGGTGAGCCCGCCGAGCCCCTGGGCACCGATCCCCAAGGCATTCACCTTCTCGTACAACTCTAGCCGCAGCTCCTCCATCCGGTTCCTGGGCCCCCGGGCCTGGAGCTCGTGGATATCGATGGGC
>NZ_JBQACR010000298.1:0-288 GCF_051905455.1 Pelomicrobium sp. G1 | reverse complement strand
GCGAGGAGGATGACCAGCAGGAACAGGAGCGGGGCGTAGCTCGCCCGCTCGGGGGCGACCGAGGTGAGAAACCACCAACTGCCGCCCGCCGCGCTCGGCGCGAGGCTCGCAGGGACCAGGACCTCGACGGCGGGGCTCAAGGCGACGATGGCCGCCACCGGGAAGACGCCGAGCAGCACGCACTGCAGGGCCAGCCAGGCAAGCCCAGCCAGCTCCCACGGGCCCGCGTCGTGGGCCTCCTTGAGCGTTTCCTCCCGCGGCTGGCCGAGGAAGATGACCCCGTAGAAC
>NZ_JBQACR010000297.1:0-288 GCF_051905455.1 Pelomicrobium sp. G1 | reverse complement strand
CATTCGAAGTGACCCGCCTCGAAGCGGAAGGTACCGCCCTGGACGGTGCCCTCGGTGCCTACCTTGTCGGGATCGTAGTCCTGGGTTTCCGCCGGCCGCCGGGCGCCGTGGGGGTTGAAGATCACGCCGATCTCGTTGGCCAGGATCTCCTTGGAGGCCCGCATGCCTTCCAGGGTGTCGGCGTTGATCATCTTGTGGAGCTGGGCCACCAGGAACTGGTTGGAGAACACGGAGAACTGGACGATGAATGCCCGGATCTGGGCCTCGTTCTGCTCGCCCCGCTTGAAC
>NZ_JBQACR010000296.1:0-288 GCF_051905455.1 Pelomicrobium sp. G1 | reverse complement strand
ACCGGGGCCGGTAAAGCCCGATGCCGCTGTAGGTGAACCAGGGCGATCCTTCGACCTCCACTCGTCCTTCGATCAGGGCAAAATCGCCTTCCGGGCGATGGGACGGGTTGTCCACCAGTACCAGGCAGGCGTCCCAGGGGGAGGGCAAGACCCGTTCCATGTCCACGAGCCGGGCGAAATCGAAGTCGGTATAGACGTCCGCGTTCACCAGCAGGAAGGGCGCTTCCCCCAGCAGGGGCAGAGCCAGGGCGACTCCGCCAGCGGTTTCCAAGGCTTCAGGCTCCGGGG
>NZ_JBQACR010000295.1:0-288 GCF_051905455.1 Pelomicrobium sp. G1 | reverse complement strand
GGGAGGCCCGCTCGATGCGCCCCCAGGAAAGCGAAACCTCGGCCGCCGTCACGCCCGGGCCGAACTCCACCACGTCCCGCTCGATCACCCCGGCCTCCACCGCCTCCGCCAGGGCAGCGAAGTCGGTGGCCGAGCGGATGGGCGGCTCGGGGAGCGGCTCGATATAGGTCACGCTCCCATCGGCCAACGCCTCGTCCAGACTCCGCCCATGCTCGGCAAGCCGCGCTTCCACCTCTCCCAAGCTCTCGAAGAAACCGCCCCCGGCTTCGCCCTCCCCACCCCACAGGG
>NZ_JBQACR010000294.1:0-289 GCF_051905455.1 Pelomicrobium sp. G1 | reverse complement strand
TTGTTCGGGACCGCCAAGGCTCCTTCGAACCTCGTTCCGGGGCGGCCGCGACACGGTGGCCGAAGGCTTGGTGCGGGGGACCGGCCGTGACACGGAAGAGCGCAGCTTGGGAGCGGGAACGGCCGGGGCCGCCCGGACAAGCCGCGCTTCCTGCCGGCTCTACCGCCCGTCGCCGCTCCAAGGCTTACGCCCTCCGAGCGCCGGGCGGCCACCGCGAGGAACCCGGATCGGCGCTCCTAGCTCACCTCCGCTTGTTCGGGACCGCCAAGGCTCCTTCGAACCTCGTTCC
>NZ_JBQACR010000293.1:0-290 GCF_051905455.1 Pelomicrobium sp. G1 | reverse complement strand
GGGGCCCAGGTGGGACAGGGTGATCGCTTCCACCAGGGGAAGCGACGCGCGCCAGAAAAAGCTCATGACCGCCATCACCAGCCACATCCAGGCGAAACCCGCACCGAAGAAAACGCCCGCGTAGCTCAGGAGGGCGGCGAGGGCCGCCAGGCGCAGGATCTCCACTCTACGGCCGGTGGCGGCGGCAAGCCAGCCCCACGCCGCGGGAGCGAGCATGCGCATTACCTGGGGCAGGGCCATGAGCAGCCCGATCTCTGCCGCCACGTACCCGAGGGAGCGCAGGTACAGGC
>NZ_JBQACR010000292.1:0-290 GCF_051905455.1 Pelomicrobium sp. G1 | reverse complement strand
CTTTGGCGGCGCTTCAGAATGGGGTTCGATGAAGCGCGTTGCGGTCCCCGGATGGTGGGCGTCACGAACCTTCGGCCAGAAACCCGAACTTCCGCAATCCCGCGAGCGTGCTGGCGATGAGGTCGAGACTGAATTCTTCGCGCTGGAGTTTGTGCTGCCATTCGGGAACTTGTTGCAGGTATTGCCAAACGCGCTCTGGGTTCACCGCCTCGCCGAGATCCATGAGATCCCGGGCAGCCATGTCCACCGTAGTCCATCGGCTGAGGCTTGCGTCCTGGTAAGTCCTGAAC
>NZ_JBQACR010000291.1:0-290 GCF_051905455.1 Pelomicrobium sp. G1 | reverse complement strand
AAGTCAAAACCATATCTCCGGCACCAGCCTTAGCTTATTCCTCCCCGGTGGCTGTCCAAGCTACCGTGACCACCGCAGCTCAACGAGCTGTATATTCAAGCCGAATTAGCACTGGCAGCTTATTCGAACTTGAATGCTGGAATTTCGGGCCAAGACTATATCGAGGCACTTCAGCAGCGTGGTGAAGGCATGTCCCCTACCCAAGCCCAGCACTTCGCTTCCCGCTGGCGCGTCGTTGACCAATACACCGATCCCCGGACGGGTTTGTCGGCGACGGTGTTTGAGGAGGT
>NZ_JBQACR010000290.1:0-291 GCF_051905455.1 Pelomicrobium sp. G1 | reverse complement strand
AACAGCGCCCTTTTCGCCGACCATTATCCGCTGCTGCTGGCGCTGAACTGGGCGCTCGTGGTCCTGTTGCTGCGGGTGGTGGGAACGCAGCTCGCGCGGCTGGTGAAGAAGCTGCGCCGTGGCGTGTTCGGCTCGCGGCTGGTCTTCAAGCTGCTCGCGCTCTTCACCCTCATTGCGCTGGTGCCGGGGGCGCTGGTGTACGTGGTCTCGGTCCAGTTCCGCACCAAGAGCATCGAGTCGTGGTTCGACGTGCGGGTCGAGCGGGCGCTGGAAGGCGGCCTCAACCTGGGC
>NZ_JBQACR010000028.1:0-9778 GCF_051905455.1 Pelomicrobium sp. G1 | reverse complement strand
CACCACCGTCTCGACCCACCCAACGCTCATTCCTGGGGCGAGCAAAAATTCGCCAGCGCAAGAGGGAGGGTTTTGACAGGAAGCGCGGCACCCGCACTGGTTACTACGAGTGCAAACTCGAGACCCGGGCGGGCGAAGTGAAACCCTAGGTGCCGAAGACCAGGCGGCTCGCCTTCGAGAGTGCCTTCATCGAGCGCTACCGCTCGAGGGAGGCCTCGGTCGAGGAGCCCTGATCGAGAAGTATCTCGCGGAGGTGTTGGTGCGTCGGGTCGAAGATATTACCGAGGCTTTATGGGGCACGGGGGTGTCTCCCGGCACGGTCTCGAATCTCAACAGAAGAGACAAAGGACATCGAGGCCTGGCGCAGCCGCCCGATCGAAGGCGAGTTCCCGTACCTCTTCCTCGATGGCATCGTCTTGAAACGCACCTGGGCCGGCGAGGTGCGCAATGTCTCGGTACTCACCGCTATCGGGGTCGGAGCCGACGGCTACCGCCGGGTGCTCGGTATTGTCGAGGGTGCCAGGGTACTGGAGAGTGGCTGAGCGAAGCGAAACGTACCGAACAGTGTAGCTCACTGGTGAGCTCAAGCGCACCGTCGCTACGCCTACAGGGCCCTTTCCCGAAACGCCCCGAGCTAACGCCCGGCATTTCCCCAGGAATCGCGAAGGGTGACGGTGCGGTTGAACACCGGCCGTCCGGGCGCGTGGTCGCGCAGGTCGGCGACGAAGTAGCCGTGTCGCTCGAACTGGAACCGCTCCTCGGGCTGGGCGGCGGCGAGCAACGCGGCGACCTCGTCTGCGGTCAGGACAACCGGAAGGTGCTCCGGCCGCTTCGCCCGCACCACGCCGTCCAGCCAGCCAGTTCAAGACCCGGCACCTCGCGATAGAGGAAAGAGCAGCGCCGACAGTGCCTGGTTCTGCGTGGGGGCCGACACTCTGCGCTGGACCGCCAGGTGATTGAGGAATGCCGTGACCTCTGCCCCGCCCAGCTCCGAGGGGTGCCGCTTGCCGTGGAAATATATGAAACGCTTACACCAGTGGATGTAGGCCTCCTCGGTCCGGCGGCTGAAATGGAGCCGCCGGATGGCACCACGCAAGCCTGGCGCGCCCAAGACTGGGGGGGGAACTGCCGCCGGCCGAGGTCGGTGCACACTTCGAAGTGCCGGTGTGCCTTGCCGACGGATCCATGGTCACACGGCAGTACTCGCTCGTGATAGATCCCGGGCGCCACGATATGTACGAGATTGCCGTGCTTTGCGAGAGCGGCGGCCGCGGCGGTTCGCGGACGATCCATGAGATCTGGCGGATCGGCACGCAGTTGCGTGTCGCGCCGCCGATCAACCATTTTCCACTTCACCCCGATTCGCGCCGCGCGTTAGTTTGTACGGGACGCTCGTTGCAGGCTTAGGCGGCATGCAAACCATATCAGCGCTCGCGCGGCTGACATTTTTTTTCATTTCACCCTTGCCTTTCAGACGGGCTGAGACCCTCCCCGGCCACCGACTGCTGCTCGATAGACTCCATTGGTATTAATTGATACAATTTTTGTATCATTAGAAACAAGACGAGGGAAGGGAAAATGAGCGCCCTTCTGGAACAGGCGCGGAAGACCGACCTGCGCAGCCGGGAAAGCCGGGTGCGGCTCGCCCGCCTGGTGGTGGCCCTATTCGACCGCTGGGGCCTCTCCACCGCCGACCAGGCGGCCTTGCTGGGGCTTTCCCCGGATTCCCGGGCCACGCTGGCCCGCTACCGGCGGGGAGAACCCCTCGCCGACCAGGCGGACCTGATCTCCCGGGCGGGGCATCTGCTGGGCATCCACAAAGCGCTGCGGATCCTCTTTCCCCACGACCGGGAGCTCGCCTACCGCTGGGTCACCGTGCCGAACCGCCGCTTCGACCACCGCACGCCGCTGGAGATCATGAAGCGATACGGCTACGAAGGCATCCTGGCGGTGCGCCGTTACCTGGACTTCGAACGCGGCAGGTAAGGTGTTCGGCGAGCTGATCGGCGCCGTGGTGGACTACCACGGCGACCTGGTGCGCAACATCGCGGGCATCCGGGTCGCCCAGGCGCTTTTCGACGACCTCTCCGGGGACGAGGCCGACCAGGCAGTGGCGGTGGCGGCCGAATCGGCCGGCCGGATACCCAGCGCCGCGCCCCTCATCACCCGCCCCTTCGATTACGGCGCGGTGATCACCTACCCGTTCGTGCCCCAGAACTGGCACGCCACCCGGTTTTCCGACGGATTGCGCTACGGGGTCTGGTACGGCTCCCTCGCTTTGGAGACCACGGTCTACGAGACGGTCTATCACTGGCACCGGTTCGTGACGGACAGCTTTCCCGCGGAGGATCGGCCGATCCGCGGCGAGCGGCGGGTGTTCGACGTGCGCTGCGACGCCATCCTGGTCGACCTGCGCGGCAAGGAACGACGCCATCCGCAGCTCGTGGACCGGAAGGATTACGGCTTCGGGCAAAGGCTCGGGCGTTACCTCAAAGACCAGGGCCAGAACGGGCTGCTGGTCCAATCGGCCCGCTGCGACGGGGTCAACGGGGCGGTCTTGCGGCCCGAGGTCCTCTCAAACCCGAGGCAGCGGTGCTACCTCACCTATCTCCTCAATCCCGTGGAAGACCGGGTAGTGGTGGAACGCACCCCCGGTAGGCGCTGGCTGGCGATCCAGCCCTCAACCCTCTACTGAGGAGATGGGACGCTCCGAAGCCGGCCGCTCCTGGCCCGCGGGGGACAAATTCGGCCTCTGGGACAACGCCTTCCGGTCGAGCCAGTCGAGGGCCTGGCGCACCGCTTCGGGGCTTTCGCACTCGATCGCCTCCTGGGCGAGACGCTCCAGCTCGGCGCAGGACGAGGCGCGCAGCACCTGGCGCACCCGCGGCGCCAGGGCGGGACTCATGCTCAGCTCCCGCGCCCCCAGACCCACCAGCAGCCGCGCCACCACCGGGTCCCCCGCCGCTTCCCCGCACACGCACAACGGGCGGCTCGCCGCCGCAGCCGCCTGCACCACCGCCCTCACCGCCCGCAGCACCGCCGGGTGCAGAATCGAGCAGTCCTCGAACATCTCCAGGGCGTTGCGGTCGGCGGCGAGAACGTACTGGGTGAGGTCGTTGGTGCCGACGCTCACGAAGTCCACGTGCCTCAAGATCTCCCCGATGGTGAATACCGCCGAAGGCGTCTCGATCAGCGCCCCGACCGGGGGCAACTTTTCCAGCCCCGCCTCGGCGGCGACCGACCGCAGCACCGCCAGCGCCCGCTGCAGGTCCCCAGCCCCCAGCACCATGGGAAACAGGATGCGCACGTCGTGGCGGGGAAAGTTTTCCAGGATGGCACGAAGCTGGGTGCGGAACAACTCCTCGGCCGCCAGGCAAAGGCGCAGGCCCCGCAGCCCCAGGCTCGGGTTGACGGGAAAGCGGGCGGCTAGGTACGAGGGATTCTTGTCCGCCCCCAGGTCCAAGGTGCGCAGCACCAAGGGGCGGCCGCCCAGCAGCTCCGCCGCCAGGCGGTAGGCGTCCCGCTGGCGCTCGAAGCCGGGCGGCTCGGGCTCCCCGAGGAACAGGTATTCGGTGCGGAACAAGCCGACCCCGTCCAGGTAATGCCGCGCCACTTCCGCGGCCTCATGGGGCCGGGCGATGTTGGCGTAGAGGCGGATGGGCACGCCATCCCGAGTGACGCACGCCTGGCGCTCTTCCGCCGCGGCCATGGAAGCTGCCCGTTCGTAGCGCTCCTTCAGGCCGGCGAAATGGGCCGCCTCCTCTTCCGAGGGGACGATCCAGACCATGCCGGCTTCCCCGTCCACCAGGAGGCGCGCGCCCTCCTCGATCTCCGCGGTGGCGTCCCGCACCCCGGTCACCGCCGGCACGCCCAGGGATCGGGCGAGGATTGCGGCATGGCCCGTCCAGCCTCCCCGCTCGGTCACGATGGCCGCCACGCGATCCCGGTTCAGCTCGATCAGGTCGGAGGGAAGGAGCTCCCGGGCGACGAGGACCGACTCGGGCGGAAGATCCGCCAGCCCAGGCCCGGCGTGGCGGGCGAGATGCCGCAGCACCCGGCGCCCCATGTCCCGCACGTCCTGCTCCCGCTCCCGCAGGTATTCGTCGTCTACTTTCGCCAGGGTCTGCGCGAGGTCGGAGATCACGGCCCGGCAGGCCTGCTCCACGTTCACCAGGTCGCGGGCCACCTGCTCCTTCACCCGCTCGACGAATTGCTTATCCCGGAGGAATGCCAGGTGGGCCGTGAAGATGTCCGCCACCTCGTGGCCCAGCTCGGCCATCACCCGCGCCTGCAGCTGCTCCAGCTCTTCCCGGGAGCGGTCCAGGGCCTGCTGCAGCCGCCGGTGCTCGGCGTCCACCTGGGCGGGCTGGATGCGGTATTGAGGCACGGAGAGCCGGGCGGCGCCCTGCACCACCGCCCGGCCCATGGCATAACCTGGAGAGAGGGGCTTGCCCCGGATGACCTTCATGGGACAGCCGATACGATAAACTTGCCCGGGTCGGGGCCTGCCGCCCCGACCCGATTTTCAGAAGAAGACGCAGCGCTTCAAAGAAACGACCCTACGGTGAGGTCGCCTTTCTCCTTTTTCAAGATCGTCCTCAGGCTAGGCTCAGGGGCTGGCCGAAGCGGTAGACGGTACGCTTGGCTCGCTCGCCGGACACCGGCAGAGGCTCCACCGGGCACGGCGGCTCCCGGGTGCCGTCGGGGTTGAGGGTGGCGTCTTCCGCCACTTCCTTCCAGATGCCCCCGTGCACCGGGCGGAACATCCACATGAGATAGCCGCGGCGGGCGGCGAGCCCCAGGAGCTCGTCCGCGTCGGGCGCCTCGCTCACCACCACTTCCATGCCGTGGAGGCCGTAGGGAAAGGCGCCGAAAGCCTGCAGGCATTCCAGCGCTTCCTGGGAATCGGCGCCGGGACGGGTGCAGGAGGGGCGCTCCGCCCGCGCCAGGTCCCACGCCCCCAACTCCCAGGCGGCTTCCAAGGCCGCCTCTTCCAGGTCCCGGAGCCGGGTCCAGCGGTCGTTGATCTGCAATGCCGAGCTGGGGATGGGGGTATAGCGCACCACCTCCGCCTCCTCCAGGGGAGCGAGCTTCTCCCGGATGAAGCCGTGCCAGTGCAACGTCAGAATGACGGGCGTGTCCGGGCAGGGCACGGCCGCCATGGTAATGGCGAACAAGGGGTGCGGCGACATGGCCATCTGCTCGGAAATGCGCTCCAGAATTTCCATGGCGTCTTCTCTCCTGCTAACCCACCACAGAATTTCTTAGCAAGTTTGATGCCCAAAGAGGACGGAAATTCCGCGGAGATGGAAAAGGGAACCGGCCAAAAGCCCGGGTCCTTGGCATACACTTCCCGCTACCGGTTTCGCCTTCCATCCCATCACCATGAAAATTAAACCTTCCCCTCCCGCATCCCGCAAGAGTCCGGCGCCCACCCTTGGCAGCGAAGCCGAGGGGCTGCTGCGAAGGAGCCTCGCCGCCGTGTGGCATCCCTGCACCCAGATGAAGCATCACGAGTGGCTGCCCCTGGTGCCGGTGGCCCGGGGCAAGGGGGTGTGGCTCTACGACTTCGACGGGCGGCGCTATCTGGACGCCATCAGCTCCTGGTGGGTGAACCTGTTCGGCCACAGCCACCCGAAGATCAATGCCGCCATCGCCGAACAGTTGGAGCGGCTCGAGCACGTGATCCTCGCCGGCTTTACCCACGCGCCGGCGGTGGAGCTGGCCGAGCGGCTGAGCGCCCTGGCGCCCGGACGGCTCGGCCACTGCTTTTTCGCCTCCGACGGCTCCTCCGCGGTGGAGATCGCCCTCAAGATGAGCTTCCACTACTGGAAAAATACGGGTCTGCCGGCGAAGAACGGTTTCGTCACCCTGGCCGGGAGCTACCACGGGGAGACCCTGGGAGCCCTCTCCGTGGGGGATGTGGCCCTCTACAAAGAGACCTACCAGCCCCTGCTGCGTCCCTGCGGCGTCGTGCCTTCCCCCGACAGCCGGCTCGCGGCGCCGGGGGAGAGCGGGGAAGCCTGGGCGCTGCGGGCAGCCGCTGCCCTGGAGCGGCACCTGGAGCGGCACCACGGGGACATCGCGGCCCTCATCGTCGAGCCGCTCGTGCAGTGCGCCGGGGGCATGGCCATGTACCATCCCGCGTACCTCGCCCGGGCGCGGGTCTTGTGCGACCGCTACCAGGTGCACCTGATCGCCGATGAGATCGCCGTCGGTTTCGGGCGCACCGGGACGCTTTTCGCCTGCGAGCAGGCCAACGTGACGCCCGACTTCCTGTGCCTCTCCAAGGGGCTCACCGGCGGCTATCTGCCCTTGTCGGTGGTCCTCACCCGGGAGGAGATCTACCAGGCCTTCTACGCCGACGAGGTGCGGGCCGGCTTCCTCCACTCCCATTCCTACAGCGGCAACCCCCTCGCCTGCCGGGCGGCGCTCGCCACCCTGGACCTCTTCGAGCAGGAGAATGTGCTCGCCGCCAACCGGGACAAGGCCCGGTTCATGAACGAGGCGGCGGCGCCCCTCGAGGCCCATCCCCGGGTGCGCAATTTCCGCAACACCGGGATGATCTGGGCCTTCGAGGTGGAAGGCGCTGGCCCCCAGTTCCCCCGGGAGGTCTTCCGCGAGGCCCTCGGTCGCGAGCTGCTGCTGCGGCCCCTGGGGGCCACGGTGTACTACATGCCGCCCTATGTGATCGAGCCGGAGGAGATGGCATTCCTGGTGGAGGGCACCCTGAAGACCCTGGACGCGGTATGCGGCTGAGCTTCCTGGGCGCCGCGGGGGAGGTGACCGGCTCCTGCTTCCTGGTGGACACCGGCGCGGTACGTTTCCTGGTGGACTGCGGGCTTTTCCAGGGGGGGCGGGACGCCGAGCGGAAAAACCGGAAGGCCCTGGCCTTTGGGCCGTCCACCGTCGATTTCGTCCTGCTCACCCATGCCCACATCGACCACTCGGGGCTGCTGCCGCGACTCGTGGCCCTGGGGTTCAAAGGCCCCGTGTACGCCACCGGGGCAACCGTTGACCTGCTGGCCGTGATGCTTCCGGACGCCGCCCATATCCAGGAAAAGGAAGCGGAACGCGCCACCTACGAGCGCCGCACCCGGCGCGGGAAGGGACCGGACGCCGCGCCCCTGTATACCGTGACCCAGGCCCGCGCGGCGCTGCGCTGCCTTCGCCCGGTGGAGTACGGGACGCCGGTGCAGCCCCACCCGTCGGTGCGTTGCCTCTACCGGGACGCCGGCCACATCCTGGGCTCGGCCAGCATCGAAATCACCCTGGACACCCCCCGCGGAAGCCGTCGAATCGTCTTCTCCGGCGACCTGGGGCAGCCCGGGCACCCCATCGTGCGGGATCCCACACCGGTCACCCAGGCCGACGTCCTGGTGGTGGAGTCCACCTACGGCAACCGCTGCCACAAGGGCATGGCGGAAACCCTGGAGGAGCTGACCCAGGCCATCGTGGACACTATCGCCCATCGTCAGGGCAACGTGATCGTGCCGGCCTTCGCCGTGGGCCGCACCCAGGACCTGCTGTTCCTGCTGGTGGATCTGCACCACCAGGGGCGGCTGCCGGCCCTCGACGTCTACGTGGACTCCCCCATGGCCCTGGCAGCCACCGAAGCGACCCTGCGCCACCGGGACCTGTTCGATCCCCAGGCCGCTGCCACCCTGGAGCGGCTGCGCAGCGCCAAGACGGACGGGGTGCGGATTCACTTCGTGCAGGAGGTGGAGGAGTCCATCGCGCTGAACCGGATCCACCACGGCGCTGTCATCATCTCGGCGAGCGGCATGTGCGAAGCGGGCCGCATCAAATATCATCTAAAACACAACCTGCCCCGGTCCGAATGCGCGATTCTCATCACCGGCTTCCAGGCCGCCGGGACCCTGGGACGCCGGCTGGTGGACGGGGCCAGGCGGGTGCGGATCTTCGGCGACGAGGTGGCGGTGAAGGCCCGGATCTATACCATCGGGGGCCTCTCGGCTCACGCCGATCAGGCCGGGCTATTGGCCTGGTTGGCCCATTTCCAGCGTCCTCCCGCGGCCACCTACATCGTCCACGGGGAGGCGACCGCCGCTGCGGCGCTCCAGGAAGCCATCGCCGCGCGCCTGGGCTGGAACGCCAGCATTCCGGGTCCTGGGTCCGTAGAGAGCCTGTTTTCATGATCAGCCTCCGCTCGTCGATGAACCGCAACCCGGCCGCTTTCCGCTTCATCGGCGCCCTCCTGGCCTGGGCGCTGGCAGCCCTCGGGCTTGGCGCGGGAACCGCGGCCTCATCCCCCTTGCCGCCCCCCGTCCGGCAAGCCCTCGCGGCCGCAGGAATTCCCCGGGAGAACGTGGCCTTGTTCGTCCAGCCGGTGGCCGGCCCCGGGCCTCTTCTCGCCTGGAACGCGGACACCCCCATGAACCCCGCCTCCACCATGAAGCTCGTCACCACCCTGGCCGCCCTGGAGCTGCTGGGGCCCGCCTACACCTGGAAGACCGAGGCGTACGCCGGCGGTCCGGTGGCGGAAGGGGTCCTGGACGGTCCCCTGGCGATCAAGGGTTACGGGGACCCCAAGCTCACCCTGGAGCGGCTGTGGCTCCTGCTGCGGGAGGTGCGAGCCCGGGGGGTTCGCGTGATCCGGGGCGAACTGGTGCTGGACCGCACCCATTTCGCCCTGCCTCCCGCGGACCCGGGCGCCTTCGACGGCGAGCCCTACCGCCCGTACAACGTGGAGCCCGACGCCCTGCTCCTCAACTTCAACGCCGTGCGGGTGAGCTTCGTGCCCGAGCCGGCGGACGGCCGGGTGCGGGTGTACGCCGAGCCCCATCCGGAAGGGCTGGAGATCGAAAACCGGCTGAAGCTCGGCCCCGGCCCGTGCCGGGACTGGGAGCCCCGCTTCCACGCCGCCATCGCCAGCGACTGGACCCGGGCCCGGATCGTGTTCGACGGGCGCTATCCGCAAGACTGCGGGGAAAGAGCGGAAAGCTTCTCCGTGCTGGCGCACCCGAGGTTGTTCGGTGACGTGTTCCGGCAGCTTTGGACCGAGCTGGGGGGGCGGCTGGAGGGCGAAGTGCGGGAGGGCCCGGTGCCCGAGGGCTCGCGCCTTCTCGCCGCCAGCGAATCCCCGCCCCTGGCGGAGATCGTGCGGGACATCAACAAGTTCAGCAACAACGTGATGGCGCGCCAGCTCTTCCTCACCCTGGGCGCCTACGGCTTCGGCCCGCCGGCCACCCCGGAGACCGCCGCCCGGGCGATCAAGGCCTGGCTCCTCCAGAACCGCCTGGAGTTCCCGGAGCTGGTGGTGGAAAACGGGGCGGGGCTCTCCCGCGTCGAGCGCGTGAGCGCCCGCCACCTGGGGGAACTCCTTCTGCGCGCCTGGAACTCGCCCGTCATGCCGGAGTTCGTGGCCTCCCTGCCGCTCGCCGGCGTGGACGGCACCCTCAAGAAGCACATGCGCGCCAATGCCTTCAGCGGCCAGGCCCATCTCAAGACGGGTTACCTGGAAGGGGTGCGCGCGATCGCGGGCTACGTGCGGGACAGCGCCGGGCAGCGCCACGTGGTGGTGTGCTTCATCAACCATCCCAACGCGGGCCGCACCCGGCCGGTCATGGAAGCGGTGGTCCACTGGGTGCACGAAGGCGGCCGCCGCTGTTGCGGGGAGCACTAAGAAGCTTTCGAAACGAGGGCTGTCCCTCCAAGGCAAATGGGGAGCAGCGAAACAAGGCCTACGCCGCCCAAACGGACCGGTCCGTGATACGTTAGCTTCTGCGCTCAGTCGAACGCTTCAAAGTCCAAACTC
>NZ_JBQACR010000289.1:0-291 GCF_051905455.1 Pelomicrobium sp. G1 | reverse complement strand
TACAACCACTTCCCGTCCGGGCTGAACACCGCGTGCTCCGGGTTTTTGCCCCGGACCTTGACGCTGAAGCACTTCTGGTTGGTGGCGGTATCGACGAAGGCGACGCTGTTCGACAACTCCACCGCCGCCACCACCCACTGGCAGTCGGGCGAGACACTCACCCCCTACGGCGACTCGCCCAGGGCGACCTGGCCCACGGCGGCGCGCTTCTCCAGGTCCACGATGACCAGCGAGTTGTTGGGCTGATCGCTCACGTAAAGGTATTTGCCGTCCTTGCTGATCGCCAGGCCC
>NZ_JBQACR010000288.1:0-291 GCF_051905455.1 Pelomicrobium sp. G1 | reverse complement strand
GAAGAGGGGGGCGTGGCGGGGTTGTCGGTGCTGCCGGGCAAGGTGCTGCGTTTCCCGTCCCACGCCATGATGGACGCCGAGGGACGCAAGCTCAAGGTGCCCCATATGGGCTGGAACCAGGTCTATCCAGTGATCGAGCACCCTCTATGGCGGGGCATCGCGGCGGATGCCCGATTCTACTTCGTTCACAGCTATTACCCGGAGCCGGGCGATCCTGCCCTGGTGGCCGCCTACAGCCTTTATCCCTTCGCCTTCACCTGCGCCGTGGCGCGGGGGAACGTCTTCGCGGTG
>NZ_JBQACR010000287.1:0-292 GCF_051905455.1 Pelomicrobium sp. G1 | reverse complement strand
GGGTTACCAGCTCGTTCGCCCTGGCCACCAGGGGCGCCACCCGGGGGTGATGGAGCCCCTCGTCGACGGCGAGCTCACGCTCCTCCGCGCTCCAACGGCCGACGTATTCCTGGGCGTGCCCGATTCCTTGGGCCAGAGTGAGGCCGATGAACACGCCGGGCACCACCAGGACCAAGAACACCATGAGGGTCGTGAGGGCGGAGACTCAGGTCTCGCCCAGGGGCATGCGCCTCCGTAGCCCGTCGTACACGGGATAGGTTGCGACTGCGATCACCGCCGCCCAGCCGAGGGC
>NZ_JBQACR010000286.1:0-292 GCF_051905455.1 Pelomicrobium sp. G1 | reverse complement strand
CTGGGGCCCGGCGAGGTTTTCGGCTGGGCGGCACTGCTCAAGAGCCAACCCTACCGGCTGGCCACATCTACCGCCGTCGAAGATACCGAGTGTCTGGCGATCAACGGCGACGCCCTGCTGCGCATACTGGAGTCGGACCCGGAGACGGGCGACGTGGTGATGAGCCGCTTTGCCACCATGATCACCCGGGATTTTACCGTGCCGGAGTGGGTGGCGCAGCTGCGGCCGGTGGGCCGGCGCGCGGCGCCCCAACAGTGGACGGGGCTGGCGCTCACCATGTTCCGGTTGGCCC
>NZ_JBQACR010000285.1:0-292 GCF_051905455.1 Pelomicrobium sp. G1 | reverse complement strand
CAACTGCACGGCTCTTTTGAATTTCGAGTGGGTTACGCGGCATGCGGGTTGATCCGAGCGAAATCGAGCTTTCCGGCGGTGAGGGAGAGCACGGTGCGCATCGTGGCGAAGCGGGTGTAGCCGCGCGCCTTGCGCTTGGCCGCTTGGAACAGCCCATTCAGGGCTTGGAGGAAGCCGTTGGTCTGGCGGGTCTGGATCCAGGCGACGATGCCGTCGAAGTGGTTGCGGATCAGTCGGGCCACTTCCTTCATCGGCTCGACCTTGGAGCGCATGACGTTCGTGCACCATTGGG
>NZ_JBQACR010000284.1:0-292 GCF_051905455.1 Pelomicrobium sp. G1 | reverse complement strand
CCACGGGGCTGCGCGACAAAGGAGGCGGCTTCCGCTTGAACGCCCTCGGCGCCGCCCTCACCGGCTGCCCGCTAGAGGAAAAGATCTCCGAGATGAACTTCGCCAAGGCCCATGGGGCCTCCCTCGGAGCGCTCGCGATCGTCACGGTGGACAATCCCCTCGCCGCCGCCACCGGTCACCGCATCTGCAACGACTGCATGAAGGCCTGCATTTACCAAAAGCAGGAGCCGGTGGGCATTCCCCAAATCGAAACGCGGGTGCTGAAGGAGGTGTTGGCCCTGCCTTGGGGATG
>NZ_JBQACR010000283.1:0-292 GCF_051905455.1 Pelomicrobium sp. G1 | reverse complement strand
CCGCGGGCGAGGGCCGCGGGCGCCGTCCGGCGCAACGCCCGCCGCCGGTCGATGGCGTTCTTGGCGGCGATCAGCAGCCCCAGCCCGATAAAGGCGCCGGGGGGCAGCACCGCCAGCAGGAAGCCGCCGTAGTCGGGCAGCACCTGCACCGTCCAGCCCCGGGCGCCTTCCCCGAAGACGAGATGCAGGCCCGAGAGCAGGGTCCCTTTGCCTGCGAGCTCCCGCAGAGCGCCCAGCAGGGCCAGCACCGCAGTGAGCCCGAGCCCCATGGCCAGCCCGTCCAGGGTGGAGG
>NZ_JBQACR010000282.1:0-293 GCF_051905455.1 Pelomicrobium sp. G1 | reverse complement strand
GAGCTCGACTACCGGGTCACCGATCGCCTTTCCCTGCGCCCCGGCCTGCGCTATGAATACATCGACCAGACGATCCGGATCGGGCTCCGCAACGGCTTACCGAGCGGCGTCAGCGGCAGCGCAACCACCGCCGAGTTGGTCGGCGGAATCGGCGCAAGCTACGAGCTGAATCCGGACGCGGTTCTGTTTGCGAACGCCTTCAGGACGTTCTCGCCGCCGCAGTTCAGTCAGGCGGTTGACCCGACCACGGGCACGGACAACGACCTGAACGCGGAAAAGGCGCGCAACCTGGA
>NZ_JBQACR010000281.1:0-293 GCF_051905455.1 Pelomicrobium sp. G1 | reverse complement strand
GACAAGACGGGAACGCTGTCGACCGGCAACATGGTCGTGGTCGGGGTGGTTGGCCCGCCCGAGGTCGTCGTTCGTGCCGCGGCCGTCGAGTGGTTTTCGTCCCACCCGATTGCCAAGGCGATCGCGCGGCTGGACGCGCACAGGACGGCCACGGATATCGAGATCTACCCGGGAAGAGGAGCGTTGGGCAGCGTCGGCGGCCGGCGCGTGGCGGTCGTTGGCAAGGCGTTCTTCTCGGCGCTGGGCTGGACGATCCCGGAGCCGCTTGCAGCCCGGATTGCTCCACGCCGCCC
>NZ_JBQACR010000280.1:0-293 GCF_051905455.1 Pelomicrobium sp. G1 | reverse complement strand
GGCTTGCCCGTATAGGTGGAATGGTAGCTCGGATCGCGGCGCATCGTGATGCGCTCGATGGTGAACACGGGAAAACGCTCCTGCTCGTTGTAGTAGCCCGTATGGTCGCCAAAGGGCCCCTCCAGGGCCGTCTCGCCGGGGTGGATTACCCCTTCCAGCACGATCTCGGCGGAGGCGGGCACCGAGAGATCACTGTCGATACAGTTGACAATCTCCATGCGGCCGCACCGCAGCAGCACCGAAAAATGGTACTCGGAAAGGGCGTCCGACACAGGAGTAACTACCCACAAGAG
>NZ_JBQACR010000027.1:0-10893 GCF_051905455.1 Pelomicrobium sp. G1 | reverse complement strand
CACGAACGGCTCTCTCCGCCAGCGCGTGTTGTGCGGAAGAATGTGGGGCAGAAAAACGAATTTTTAGAGGTTCCCTTATGCTCCTAAGTAAATGTCCTAGTAGACCGGCAGGATCGCCCGGCTTATACAAGTCTTGATGGGTTGCGTCGCTTAAAGCCAGCCGCGAGTCCGCTGTGCTGGGTCGCTCTGGCGCACCGAGTGATAAGACGAGGAGGCAATCAACATGCTGGACTTCCTATTTTCCGGCTGGGGCGCATTCTGGATGACGCTGTTCATGGCGGTACCGTTCGCGGTGATCTTCTATTACGTCATCTACAGGAAAAGCGTCGTCGACCCGGGGCCGAGCGCCACGCCCCGCAAGGAGCTGTCGCGGCTTGAGGGAATCTGGCTGGCCGTGGTGTTCGTGGTCTTCGTCGGCGTGAACCTGGCCAGCCTGAAGTACATGCCGACCATCGCCGCTGCGCGTGCCGCGACCAGCGGCCAGCCCCTTCAGGAAATCGACGTGACGGCGAAGTCCTGGGTCTACGAGATTTCGAACCGCCGGATCGAGGCCGGCCATCCGGTACGATTCTCGGGCAAGAGCAGCGACACCCAGCACGGCTTCGCGGTTTACCATCCGGACGGCAGGATGCTGTTCACCATGATGCTGATGCCGGGCTTGACCAGGCCCACGACGCTGGTCCATACGTTCAAGGAACCGGGCAGATACAAGGTGCGTTGCCTCGAATACTGCGGCATCGCGCACCATGCGATGCTGGACGAACTGATCGTTGTCGAGAGCAATTGACGGCGCCGCCCAGGAGGAGGACGCAACATGATCGCCAGCGCAATCGTTCAAAACACGCCGGTCTTCGGCAAGATACTCAACCTTGACAAGAGCACGGGACTGGAGGAGATCAACGCCTGGCCGGCTTTAATGATCATGGCCTCCTTCGTCTGGCTCGCCGTTGCCGGCCTGCTGGGCCTGGTCATACCGGCTACGCAAATATTCGGTCTCGATAGCGGTCTGTTCTACACGACCCTGACCCTGCACGGCGCGGCGCTCGCGTTTCCATTCTCTTTCCAGCTTATGGTCGGCGTCGGTCTGCACAGGTCGGGCGGCTGCGTCGGCAAGCCTGTCGCGGGCGCGCTTCCAGCGCTGACATTCATCTCGATGAACCTGGGATCAGCCCTGCTGACGGTGGCGGTCCTGCTGGGTTTCAAGGTCAGTCTAGTCGTCATGTATCCGCTCCCCTTGGTCGGCGCGCAGATGGGCATCTGGAGCATGAGCACTGTCGTGCTCGGTTTCACCGGCATTTACCTGGTTTTGGCGTGCATGATCCTGTTCTATCCGCTCCTGGTGCTCAAGATGCTGTTCTTCGGCGAGAAGCGGCCGGAACTCGTCCTCTCCGAGCGCTCGCTCAACGATCCCGGCATGCTGGGCATGGCCCTGTCCGCGCTGACGCTGCTGGTGACGGGCATTCCGCTGATGGTGGTCGGGACGACGCTGCTGCTCGCGCTGTACGGTGTCATCCCGATGTCCATGGCCGCCTGGGCCGCCGAGCCGGTGGTCTTCCAGTACAGCTTCTATATCTTTGCCCATAACTTGATGGAGGCGATGGCCCTGATGGTGATGAGCGCGATGTACGCCACGCTGCCGCTGTACCTCGCCGACGGGACTCGCCAGCTTTTCAGCAACCGGCTCGCCAACACGGCGCTCTGGATACTGCTGCTCACCTCGATCACCTCGTTCCTGCATCACTTTATCACGCTCTATCCCAACCAGCCGGCCAGCCTCTCCTACTGGGGGAACATCATGAGCTGGGGGACCGGCGTCGGCGCTGCGCTGAGCATCTTTACCGTCCTCGCCACGATTTGGCAGCACGGACTGCGGCCGGAGCCCGGCATCATGGCCGTGCTGATGGGCTGGGTGCTGTACATTCTCGACGGCGCCAGCGCGATCGTGACCTCCAACGTGGCCTGGTCCTACATGCTGCACGGCACGATGTGGCAAAGTGGCCATACCATGACCGTGATCGTGTCGATGTCCATGATGTGGCTGGGCGTTCTCTATCATCACTACCCCGTGATTACGGGCCGCAAGCTCGACCCCGTGCTGGGCGCGTGGTTCGTTCGCCTCTTCGCCATCGGCGGCATCGGAGCTGCGCTGGCGATGCTGGCCGGAGGCGCAGCCGGCATGCCGCGGCGCTTCGCGGACTGGAACCAGGAGGGCTGGATGCTTTACGGCAACCTGCTTCTGTTCTTCGGCCTGATTCTGGGCGCATCGCTTGTCGTCTACGCCTATAATCTTTTGAAATCCCGCGAGATCGCCTCGCCCCTCGGCCGGCAGGTGGCGCCGGCGTAGTAGAGGCCGATGGAGCGCCCGCACTATGCGGGCGCTCCATCGGCCTTGGTCTTGAGAGGACATGGCCGCCAGAGCGCGTGCGCCGCTGGCGCACGCATGGGCAGGACGAGGACCGCCATGAACTGCAAGCTTTGTGGCCTGCCTACCCCCGACCCGCCGTTACGGCATGACGGCCATGAGTTCTGCTGCCACGGCTGCCGCGAGGTCTATCGCTGCTTCGGCGCCGGCGTCTTTGCCGCCGTCCGGGAAGGCACCTGCCAGGCGCCGCCTCCGCCGCGGGGCAAGGAGGCCTACCTCTGGATCGAAGGGATGCACTGCGCCTCGTGCGAATTCCTCATCGAAAAGTTCGCACTGAAAACCCGCGGCATTCTCGCGGCGGCAGCGAGCTTTGCCACCTCGACGGCGAAAATCGTCTATGACTCCGAGGTGCTTCGGGAGTCCGATTTGCCGGCGATTCTCGGCCGGTTTGGCTATCGCGCCCGGTTGCGCGGCGATGGGGCGCCGGAATACGACGAGCGGAGGGATCTGCTGCGGCTCCTGACCGGCGGTGTCCTGGCCTCCGCCGTGATGATGCTGTCCTTCCTGTTCGTCTACCCGATCCACAGTGGATTTGCCGTACCAGGCGATTACGAAGCGATCCGCTGGGTAGCCTTCGATGTGACGCCGCTCGCCTTGTTCGCGCTTGCATCGATCCTCGTCTTCTACGTCGGACTGCCGATTCTGCTCGGGGCGTGGAGGGGCATTCGAGCCGGCATGTTGAACATGGACAGCCTGCTCGCCCTGTCCATTCTTTCGGCCTACGGCTACAGCGTCGTCCAGCTATTTGAAGATCCGCTCGATCTCTACTTCGAGGTGGCGGGGTCGCTCGTCGCCGTGGTGACGATCGGCCGCTTTCTGGAGCGCAGCGCCAGGGTGCGCGCAACGCGCGAGCTGAACGCGATCATGCGGGCCTGGTCTCCCAAGGCCTGTGTGCTGAGAAACGGGAAGTACCTGCTTTGCGGGCTCGAGGAGCTTGTCCCGGGCGACCGCGTATTCGTTCGCTCGGGGGAGATGGTTCCCGTCGATGGCACCATCGTCGGTGGACAAGGGGCGGTCGATGAATCGCTCATGACCGGGGAGCCGTTTCCCGTGTGGCGGTCCTCGGGCGGGAAAGCGCTCGGTGGCACCGCGCTCCTCGAGGGCGAGCTTGAAATCGAAGTCGGGCCGCGGGTCGAGAGCCGTCTGGCGAGCCTGGCGCACATCCTCTGGAACACGCAGAGTTCCACCGGGGGCATCCAAAGCCGCGTCGATCGGCTCTCGCGCGTTTTCGTGCCGGCCGTGCTCGTTCTCGCCGCCATCGTGGGGCTCGGCTTCTATATCGGCGGCGCGCCCTTCGAGAGGGCGCTGCTGGCGAGCCTGGCGACTCTGATCGTTTCCTGTCCCTGCACCTTCGGGCTGGCGATACCGCTAGCCACTGCCGCGGCCATCAGTACGGCACTGCGCCGCGGCATCATCGTCACCCGCGCCGATCTTTTCGAAAAGGCGCCGCGTATCGATATGGTCGCGATCGACAAGACGGGAACGCTGTCGACCGGCAACATGGCCGTGGTCGAGGTGGTTGGCCCGCCCGAGGTCGCCGTTCGTGCCGCGGCCGTCGAGCGGTTTTCGTCCCACCCGATTGCCAAGGCGATCGCGCGGCTGGACGCGCACAGGACGGCCACGGATATCGAGATCCACCCGGGAAGAGGAGCGTTGGGCAGCGTCGGCGGCCGGCGCGTGGCGGTCGGTGGCAAGGCGTTCTTCTCGGCGCTGGGCTGGACGATCCCGGAGCCGCTTGCAGCCCGGATTGCTCCACGCCGCCCCGGTGAGAGCGTGGTGTCCTATGTGGGCTGGGATGGTCGCGCCGAAGGTGCCATCGTCACCCGCGATCAGTCCCGCCCCGAATGGGAACGGGTCATCGAACGGCTGCGCCAGGGCAGCCGGGTGATACTGCTGACCGGAGCGGAGCATCCGTGCGGCTACGAGGAGCGCGTGGACGAGGTCTATGCGGGCGTTCCGCCCGAAGCCAAGGCGGCGATCATCCGCCAACTGAAGTCCAGGGGCACGGTGGCCATGATCGGCGACGGCAGCAACGATGCGCCGGCCCTCGCCGAGGCCGATCTCGGAATCGCCTTCGGCGCCCCCACCTCGCTGGCTGCGGAGGCGGCCGATCTGATCATTCCCGGCGAGCGGCTGGAACGCGTTCTCGACGCCTTCGATCTGGTCGGTGCGGCTCGGCGCCGCATCCGACAAAACCTCGGCTGGGCGCTTGTGTACAACGCCACCGCGATCCCGCTGGCGATGACGGGGCTCCTCAATCCCTTGCTCGCCGCGCTGGCGATGTCCGCGAGCAGCCTTCTAGTGATGTTGAATTCCTCCCGGACGATGGCGGGGTCTGACGTGGTCGAAGAGGTCGTGGCGGCTCGAGCAAGACGCCGGGCCTTCCGGAGGTCTCGCTTGCCGACATGACCGTTGGCGACGCCGTCAATCCTGACGCTTCACGAGCGGTCCGCTTACTTCGACAGTAGAACGACGCAATGACCGCGGCGCTTCGTTCGAGGGCCTGATCCGCGGCCGCATACCACGTCCACCGCCCATCCTCGGTGCCGGTGACATGGCGCTGTGGGGTACGGGAAAACCCTGGGTCTCAGCGGAATTCACCCGATTGTTTCTTGTCATCGGCCTGGCTACATATGAGTCCTGAGCAGGGCGAAACGCGAACCGCCCTCGGGATGGTGTCGGAATCCATGCCGGAGGAAGCGGGGTTTTGCGCAAGTGACTCACAAACTCCTGAGATCCAGAGAGGAAACGAGCCATGAATTGTCCGTCTGACCGCCTTTACCATCGTGATCATCTTTGGGTGCGACAGGACGAGGGTGAAGAAGTGATTATCGGGGTGACCGATTACGCGCAGGAACAGCTCGGACAGGTCGTATTCGTCGAATGCTCCCAGCCCGGCGCGGAGCTTCGCCAAGGAGTTTCGTTTGGCACCATCGAATCGGCAAAAACAGCGTCCGAGTTGATTGCCCCGGTGAGCGGGATCGTTAAGGCGGTCAACGGAAAGCTTCGGCAGGAGCCCTGGCTGGTGAACGAGGACCCCTACGGGGAAGGCTGGATCTTAAAGCTGGCGGCCGGTAACACCGGGGAGTTTGCAGGGCTACTGGACTCGAAAGCCTATTTCAGGTTGCTTCTCGGTGCGGGATGATACGGACGGGATCTTTTTGGCTTCATGCCGGCCGTCCTTGCGCCGTCCTTATGTCAATGCGTAGTATTACTGGGGCCATACGTCAAATTACGGTAAGTGAGCAAAACCAGACTGCAGTTCGGGTCGAAGATGGCATTATATTTCGGAGGACGATATGAGGGTTTAGCCGGGTAAGTACGCCCGGCTATGGAAATCCGGGTTTCTTGAAGGAGGGTGCATAGTGACCGTGCTTAACTGGGCTGGTAACGCCGCCATGTGGCTCGTGGTCCTGGCATCGGCGAGCCTGGGCGCACTGGCGAGCATCCTTTACGCCTTACACCTTCATCGACAAACGATCCAACGCCGATTCGAGGCCTGTGCTCGTTGCCGCGTGCGCTTGGCCGAGGAAGCGGCCCGGCGCGAGCTGGAGCAGATCAAGCTGGTGTCCCAGGAGAATCAGAACCGCTTGCGCACCATCATCCGTTCCGCCCCAGTGTGCATCAAGCTGCAATCGGAGGACGGGACCATCCTGGAAATGAACCCAGCGGGAATGGCTATACTGGATGCCCGCCTCCCCGAGCAAGTCATTGGTAAGTCCGTCTACGAGTTCATCAGTCCTCAGTACCATGACGCTTACCGGGCCCTGACCCGACGGGTGTTCGGCGGCGAAGAGGATGTCCTCGAATTCGAGGTGACGACTTTGAGCAACGCCCGGCGGAGGCTGGAAACCCATGCGGCGCCCCTCTACGGTCCCGAGGGCGGAATTACGGCGCTGCTCGGGATAACCCGCGACGTAACCGAACAGCGCCATATCGCTCAGCAACTGCGCGAGAATGAAGCACGCCTGCGCGCCATCATCGAAGCCGAGCCCGAGTGCGTGAAGCTGGAAGCACGGGACGGCGTCCTGCTGGACATCAATTTGACGGGGGTCGCAATGCTCGACGCCCAGTCCCGGGAGCAGGCCATCGGACAGTCCGTGTACGAGTTCGTGGCGCCGGAGTTTCGCGAAGCCTATCGAGCCCACGCCGAGCGGGTGTTTCTCGGGGAAAGAAGCGTTCTGGAGTTTCAGGTGATCACGCTCAAAGGGCGTCGGCGCTGGTTCGAGACCCATGCGGTTCCGCTGCGGGACCCTGATGGCCGGGTTATCGCCCTGCTCGGGGTTACCCGCGATGTCACTGAGCGCAAGCAAACCGAGGAAAAGCTGCGGCAGCGGCAGATGGAGCTTGCGCACGTGTGCCGGTTGACCACCATGGGGGAGATGGCCTCGGGCCTGGCCCATGAGCTCAATCAACCATTGTGCGCGATCTCTACCTATGCCGACGCGGTGCGGCGCATGTTGGAAGCATCCGGAGCGGCGCACGAGAAAGCCTTCGAAACGCTGCAGCAGATCTCCGCCCAGGCGGAGCGGGCGGGCATGATCATCCGCCGACTTCGGGATATGGTCGCGAAGAAGCAGCCGAAGCACGAACCGGTCGACATCAACGACCTGGTGGCGGGAGTGGTCGAGCTGGCCCAGCCGCTGCTCAGAGAACGGGAGGTTACGGTGGCATGGGGGCTTGGGGCGAATCTACCTCCGGCTGTCGCCGATCCGGTGGAAATCGAACAGGTGGTCATGAACCTGATCCGTAATGCCGTCGAAGCCATGGGCGAGGTCAATGGCGCCCGGGTGCTCACCATCCGGACACGGAACGGGCCGGACCAAAGCATTGAAGTGGTCGTTCACGATACGGGTCCAGGTGTGCCGGAGGTATTGGCTGATCAGGTGTTCTCGCCGTTTTTCACCACCAAGGCGAGGGGGCTCGGGATAGGATTGTCCATCAGCCGCTCCATCATCGAGGCCCACAATGGCAGGATCTGGGCGGATAACGAAAGCGGTACAGGGGCTTCGTTTCACTTCACCCTTCCGGCGTTTAAGCTGCAGTCGCCATTGGAGGCTGAGGGAGGGCAACCACGGATTGACGTTTCGCGGGAAAGTCTTAGAAGTATCGAAAGGCAGCCGGTGTTCACTCCCTGAGAAAAGGGGGACGCGCCGGCCGGCGGAGGAGGCCGTTGGAATATGGGGGCCGGCGAGAACTTGGCCACCGTCTACATCGTCGACGACGACCCCGCGGTGCGGGACGCGATTCGTTGCCTGGTGGAGTCGGTCGGACTTAAAGCGGAAACGTTTTCTTCTGCCGCGGAGTTCTTGAACGCGTACAGGCCGAACATGGTCGGCTGCCTGATTCTCGACGTACGCATGGCCGGCATGAGCGGCCTAGCGCTCCAGGAGGAGCTTGTGCGCAGCGGGAGCCGGCTGCCGATCATCATCATTACCGGCCACGGCGACATCCCCATGGCGGTACAAGCGGTAAAGCGCGGCGCCCTGGATTTCCTGGAGAAGCCGTTCCGCAACCAGACCCTGCTCGACCGCATCAATGAGGCGCTGAAGCTGGATGCCGCGCGCAGGGAACAGGAGGCGCAACTTTCTCACATTGAAAGCCGCCTCGCGATGCTGACGGCCCGCGAGCGGGAGGTCCTCGAACTCCTGATAGAGGGCAAGACCAGCAAGGAAATCGCGCGGAAGCTGGACTTAAGCCCGCGGACCGTGGAGACTCATCGGGCCCATATCATGGAAAAGCTCGGTACCAGCTCCCTCCCGGAGCTGGTTCGGGTAGTTCTCGCCGCCCGGCGGCATGCGTAGCTGCCCGCATCGGCTGCGTAATCCTCCGGATTCCTTCCCTCACCCCAGTTCCCCCACTATTTTCCTGAAGCCTGCCGAAGGCTTTGCGGGATAAGGCGGAAAGTCGTCCCTCCTTCGCGGGGCATCTTCCGTGCCTTTCCACGGAGGCTTTTCACTATTTCACTAGAAGGAGGCGGTCATGTCTCAGGTAGATCTGAAAGCTGCGCTGATGAAGACCATCGAAGGAATCAAGTCGAATCCTGCCACAGCCAACGTCGTGTTCCGCGCCGAAACCAGGCTGGAGGACGGTGTTCGCTGCAGCGCCAAGGTTCGAGAGTTCACGCCGCTGACCGTGGACGAGCCGCCGGAGCTCGGCGGGACCAACGCCGCCATGAATCCGGTGGAGCTGGTGCTGGCAGCTCTCGGAACTTGCCAGGAGATCATGTACGCGGCTTATGCGGCCGTGATGGGCATCCCCCTCGAAGAAGTAAAGGTGGACGTGAAGGGCTACCTGGATCTGCGCGGGCTGTTCGGGCTGGACGAAACGGTGCCGCCGGGCTATAAGCGCATCACTTTCAATACCACCATCAAGAGTCCGGCCGACGAAGCGGCCTTGCTTCAACTCATTCAGGCCGTGGAGGGCCATTGCCCGCTGCTGGACATCCTCACGCGGGCTCAGGATGTTTCGGGCACGGCCACCGTCAACGGAAAGCAGGTGCACAGCTTGGCTAGCGCGCCACGCCAGGCTGCCGCTTGATGGCTAGTCCGAGTCCTTCTCCTTCACTGCCGCCGCGGCAAAGGGCGGAAAAGGTCTTTTCGGATTGCTTTGCCTGCAAGGATATTGCACATAAAAGGGGGCGACGATGGCAAAGGTACGTTGGAAAAAAACGAAGGGCAAAGAAAGGATCTGGCAAGCGGGCGATAGCAGTGCGATGCGCAAGGGCGCGGTCGCTCTGCTCCTGGCTACGCCCATCGCGTTCTCGACAAGCGAGGCGTTCGCAATCAACGGGTTGTTGTTTTACGGTTTGGGGGCGAAGAACCGCGCCATGGGCGGTGCGGGCGCTGCAGCTCCCCTCGACACGTCGACGGTGCTCATCAACCCAGCGGGTTTGAGCCATATCGAAAACTCAGCCGACATCGGCGTGCATTTTCTTAACGCACGTCGCTTCCTCGACACCTCGAACGGGCGCGGGATAGCGCAAGGCGGGGTGGTCAACACCGCGCCCGGCAAGCAAGACAGCGACCAGGACATCTATGTCACGCCCTTCAGCGGACTTTCCTACAGGCCGGCGGGGTCGCGCTGGACGTTCGGGGCGACCGTTGCCGGCGTCGCCGGCGAGGGGGCTCAGTACGGCCAGCCGCGTATCGATCCGAGCCTGCTGACTCCTCCTGGGGCCAATTACGACACATCAAGCTTTCTATTCATCATCAAGGGCATCCCCGCCGTGTCCTATGCCGTGACGGACCAGCTTTCGGTCGGGGTGGGGGTGCATATCAATGCTGCTTTGTTCTCCACCGATTCGGCGCTGGGCCAGCCCGGGTTCCCGCAAACGCAGGGCGACGGTCGCTTGGAGATCGCTTACGGCATAGGCGGACAGGTGGGCGTCATGTACAAGATCGACAGGCAGTGGGCCGTCGGCGCTTCGTTTACCTCACCGCAGGTTTTCACGGATTTTGGCCGCTACGAAGACATCATCCCCAACTTCAAGTTGCCGCCCGAGGTCCGCGTGGGAGCGGCGTATAGACCGACCGATAAACTTCTACTGGCCCTGGATTACAAGTGGATCGGATGGACCCAGGTCGGTCTCTTCGACAGGCTGCCGTCCGAAGGCGGCTTCGGTTGGCGCGATCAGCACACGGTCGGCGCTGGCGTGCAATACGACTGGAGCCAGGCCCTTACGGTTCGGGCAGGAGTGAATTACGGCCGTACGCCGCTCAGAGACAACGTGATATTCGCGAACGCACTGGTCCCCGTGGTTTACGAGACGCATCTCGCGTTGGGAGGAGAATATCGCTTCGATAAAAGGACTTCGTTGTCGTTTTCGGTGGTGAGGACCTTGCGCAACACCCAGACGGACAACGGCACGGGAGACCTGTTCAGTCAATTGGGCAGCGGGACGCGGATCGGATACAACGGCTGGGATGCCGACATCCAGTGGAGTCTTAAGTTCTAGCCCTTGAATTCGAATCCAATCGACTCGGCGCGGTGCGGTAGAGCCCGCTTCAGCGTGAAAGGGTTTTTGTTCGCCGGACCAACGGGGTTGTTCCCCGCGGGGAGGGGGAGTACCCGGTGAATTGGCAGGGAAACCGATGATTGGGTAAGGGGAATATCGGATCGCTGCGGTCTCGAGGCATCGGGTAATTTCGTTACGCGCCCCTTCGCGGCAGCGAGCTGGAAAGACGGAAGCGCTGAACCATGAGTAAGTGCGCTTCGGGTTTATGGATCGCACCTCGACTGATGGCCGTTCAGTCCTTTTTCAGAGCGTTCTGTCGGAAGGGCCTTCTGACAAGTATCCAGGGGTCTGGAGATCGATAGGGGAGGAAAATGAAAAGCACCCTAGCAGTGCTATTGACTGTAAGCATAGGAATAGGAGCCGCGCCGACGCCCGGTCTGGCCGCCGAAGACCTTCAGGCGCGCAGTTGGGCGGCGAGCTGCGCCGCCTGTCACGGTACCGAGGGGCGCGCGGT
>NZ_JBQACR010000279.1:0-293 GCF_051905455.1 Pelomicrobium sp. G1 | reverse complement strand
GCTCCGGATGGGCGAGGGGGCGCTCGCGCCAGACGAAGGCGTCGCACTCGACGGCCACACCCCGCTCGAACAATCCCTGCTTGCGCCAGGCCACCAGGTGCACCGGCAGGGCGTCCAACAACTCGTTTCCGATCACCGCGCCGCGAAACGCCGCCGGCAGCGCGTCGAGCCACCGCACCCGGTCCCGGAGCCGCTCCGGGAGCCGGGCCAAGCGCCTCTCCTGCTGCTCCCGCAGCGCCGTGCTCACTTCCATGCTCCTATCTGCTTCCTTCTCCCGCCCCCTTGCTTCCCTC
>NZ_JBQACR010000278.1:0-293 GCF_051905455.1 Pelomicrobium sp. G1 | reverse complement strand
GCGGTAGGGTGCGCGGAGCGCCGGCAAAAACGCACAGTCAGCGGTGCAAGGCGCTGTCTCAAGCGGTGCGCTGAAGCGCACCCTACCAGGGCTGACACCCACAGATCCCGGATAGCCGCCCCTCGCCTCAGGCGCCCGAAGCCTCCAGGACGCCGCCGAACCGGATGCTATAGAGCCGCGCGTACAGCCCGCCGTGAGCATTGGCTGGAAGCACGGGCAGGATCGCCAGCCGCTTGGCCGCTTTACCGGAGGCTCGATAGGGCACAGACCAGGCGCTCCGCCTTGGCATTAGC
>NZ_JBQACR010000277.1:0-293 GCF_051905455.1 Pelomicrobium sp. G1 | reverse complement strand
ATCGACCTTGTTCAAAACATTTTCAATTTGCATCGCTTTCACATAGCACCTAACAACCTCCTTGATTTCATAGATCGCGCTATCGGCATCTACGAAAACAACGCTGGTCCAGCATTCCGTCGGGCAATCAATCCATTTTTCTATGTAGGCCTCGTCTTCGACCTGGTGGCTCGAATTCCTTTTGTACTTATCGGTCGTGCTGGCTTCAATCGCCAAAAGGCCGAAGAATCGTTAGCTGGCCGCGTAATCAAGGGAGTCATCTACATCATTACGGCATTGGCATCGCTGCTCAC
>NZ_JBQACR010000276.1:0-293 GCF_051905455.1 Pelomicrobium sp. G1 | reverse complement strand
TCCAGGCGGCGGATGGGCGGGGGCTTCAGCACGTCGAACAGACGAAAGAGGAGAAAAGCGAACGCCTGCCAGAGGGGCGCCGGCGGCGTGAAAGAGAGCACCAGCAAAAACGCCGTCATCTCGTCCCATACCATGCCGCCATGGTCGGACGCTCCCAAGGCGCGGCCCGCCCGGTCGCACGCCCACACGCCCAGGAGGAACATGACCGCCGCCAGAGCAAGCAACGAGGCGGCGTCCATTCTCGGCGCAAGCCACTGGTAGACCGGCAGCATGGCCAGGCTGGCGAAGGTGCC
>NZ_JBQACR010000275.1:0-293 GCF_051905455.1 Pelomicrobium sp. G1 | reverse complement strand
GGGCCCAACAGCGTTGCGGAGCCGCCGACCACTGCGGCCACCAGGATGTCCACCGAGTACCAGATGTCCGCGTACACCTCTGAGGAAACGTAAAGGGTGACCAGCCCGTTGAGCGCGCCCGCGATGCCGGTAATGAAAGCGCTGATGGAAAAAGCCAGCGTGCGGTACAGCCAGCGGTTGACGCCGCTCGATTCGGCCGCCTTCTCGGCGTCCCGCAGCGACTTGAAGGCGCGGCCCACCCCGGATCGCACCAGGCTCCAGATGAAGAGCGTGACCAGTGCGAGGAACAGGAC
>NZ_JBQACR010000274.1:0-293 GCF_051905455.1 Pelomicrobium sp. G1 | reverse complement strand
GCCGAGTCCCTGCACGTCATTTCCATGGGTGTCGACGCTCAAACGCTATTTACACCGGCACGGCGCGGTGAGAGAAGGGATCACGAGCTTTTGTTCGTGGGGCGATTGGTCGAAAAAAAAGGTTTGACCTACCTGCTCGGCGCTCTGCCTGCCATCCTGGCCAGATACCCCCGTGCAAGCTTGTCCATCGCGGGCAGCGGCCCGGAGGAAGAACGCCTTCGGTTCCTAGCCGAAAAGTTGGGAATTTCCGATCGTGTGACTTTTCTCGGGCCGATTCCAAACCCGGAGCTTCC
>NZ_JBQACR010000273.1:0-294 GCF_051905455.1 Pelomicrobium sp. G1 | reverse complement strand
CTCACCACCCGTCCCAGACAATCCGCCAAGCGCTACGCCCAGATCTGGACGCCGGAGGGCTCGCCCCTGCGCCTCCACACCGAGCGGCAGGCGAAGCTGTTGCTGGGCACCCTGGGGGGGCGGATCAGGCCCGCCCCCGCGGTGGAGTACGCCATGCGCTACGGTCATCCCTCGATAATCCGGGCCCTCGGGCAACTCAAGGCCCAGGGCTGCGACCGGGTGCTGGTGCTGCCCCTGTACCCCCAGTATTCCGCCAGTACCACGGCAAGCGCCTTCGACGCGGTGTTCGCAGCG
>NZ_JBQACR010000272.1:0-296 GCF_051905455.1 Pelomicrobium sp. G1 | reverse complement strand
GTATTGCGCCTCCCGCATGATCGCCGGCACCGTGGCAGTGCTGGGGCGAGTGGGGGAAGGCGTAGGCAGCGGCATGCGACGCGGAACCCTGCTCCTCTCCGAGACGCCGCCCCTCCCGTCCACGTTCAACGAGAGCGGGACGTTCGAGCTCACCTTCTTGCCTTTGTTGATCGGCTCCTGGCGGGCATTGCCGGGGGCGTTCGCGACGCTCGCCCCTGCCCCTCGAGCACGCCGCTACGTGGGCGATCGGGCGGCGGGGGGCCTGGGAGAAATCTTGATCCGGGCGTGAACGGTCA
>NZ_JBQACR010000271.1:0-297 GCF_051905455.1 Pelomicrobium sp. G1 | reverse complement strand
GCATCGGCGCGGCCCTGTTCATGCAGTTGCGCTCGGAGCTGGCGCCGCTGGAGGACCGGGGCCTCTTCATCGTGGTGCTGAATGCGCCGGAAGGGGCGACGCTGGAGTACACGGACCGCTATACCCGGGATCTGGAGCGCATCCTCAAGGAGATCCCGGAGATCCGTTCCTTCTTCACCGTGGTGGCGCCTGGGCGGGAGAAGCCCAACCCGGTGAACAATGCCCTCGCCTTCGTGAACCTCCACGACGGGAGCGCACGGCGGCGCAACCAGTTGGACATCACCGACGAGCTGACCC
>NZ_JBQACR010000270.1:0-297 GCF_051905455.1 Pelomicrobium sp. G1 | reverse complement strand
CTGCAGCGTTTGCGCGCAGAGCACCACGGTGAACTCCGCTTCTCCAAAGGGCAGCTCGTAGGCGGTTTTTACAACCCACTCGATGGGTGCACTTGCGACGGGAGGGAGTGCTTGCGCAACATCGATCATGCCTGCATTCACATCCACCGCGGCCACCCGCCCCGCTGGACCGACTTTCTCCGCGGCGCAACGCGCCGCTGCACCGGTGCCACAACCAACATCCAGCACCGCTTCACCCGCTTGTAGTGCGGCGAACTCGACCAAAGCCCGGGCCGCCGGTCCGAGAATGGTCAGGAC
>NZ_JBQACR010000026.1:0-12979 GCF_051905455.1 Pelomicrobium sp. G1 | reverse complement strand
CCACGAACGGCTCTCTCCGCCAGCGCGTGTTGTGCGGAAGAATGTGGGGCAGAAAAACGAATTTTTAGAGGTTCCCTGAAGACGATGACCCGGCCTTCCCGCTGGGCTTTTTTTTTGGCTCTTCAGGAAATCGTGTGGGTCAGGGAGGTCTTGCCTAAATCCGGCCCCCGGGCGAGTATTGCGGAGCTATGCGCGATACCGAACTCTACCAAACGCTTCTGGGTCTGACGGCACCTTGGGAGGTGACGGCAGTGGCTATCACCCCCCTCCGGCGGGTCACCCCCTCGGGGAGATCGCCGTGACCGTGCAGTGGCGACCGGATACGGCTTTCATCTGCCCCAGCTGTGGGGCTGTGGCCCCGGGCTATGATGCCCGCCCCCGGCGCTGGCGGCATTTGAATACGATGCAATGGAAAACATTCATCACGGCGGAGGTCTCCCGCGTGAATTGTCCGCAGTGCGGCGTCAAGCAGGTGCGCGTCACCTGGGCCGAGGACGCCTCCCGCTTCACCGAGCTCTTTGAGGCCTTCGCCATCCAGGTGCTCAAAGCCGTGTGGAGCAAGGTCCAGGCCCAGGGGCTCACGGCGCTGTCCTGGGACCAGGTCGACCGGATCATGGAGCGCTCGGTCACCCGGGGGCTCAGCCGTCGCTCCCTGGAGGGTCTTGCCTTTTACGGTCTCGATGAGAACAGCTCGGTAAAGGCCACGACTATGTCTCGGTGCTGCACGATATCACCGGGCGGCGGGTGCTCGACGTCGCGCCCGAACGCACCCGGGAGGCAGCCGATGCTCTCTGGGCCACGATCCCGCAGGTCCAGCGTGATGGTGTCCAGGCGGTCGCGATGGACATGTGGGACAATTACATGCAGGCCACGGGGGAGGCCGTGCCTCAAGCTGCCATCGTGCATGACAAGTTCTACTGCGCCAAGGAGCTCAACCAGACGGTCGACCTCGTACGCCGGCAGGAGCATCGCCACCTCAAAGCTCAGGGCGAGGAGACCCTCACCCGAACGAAGTACTTGTGGCTCAAGAACCCAGGAACTGGACGGATCGCCAGCATGAGAGTTTTCAATCCCTCAGAATCGACACTCTGAAGGTAGGCCGCGCCTGGTCGATCAAGGAGGCGTTTGCCGAGTTCTGGAACTACCGTTATGCCGGTCCCGCCCAGAAGTTCTTCGACCGCTGGTACTTCTGGGCTACCCATTCACACCCGCCCCCCCATCGTGAATGCAGCCAAAACCTTGAAGCGCCACCTGCCGGGACTCCTGGCCTACACGGAGCACCGCATCACCAACGCCGTTGCCGAAGGCACTAATGGCAAAATCCAGCTGATCAAAGCCAATGCCCGGGGCTACCGCAACCTCGTCCAGTACCGCATCAGTATTCTCTTTCACTGCGGGGGCCTGGATCTCTATCCGGACGGCTGTGCACCATGATCTTTTCGGGGCCCACCCACACGAAAGCCGCAAGAGCCTTTTTTTGAGCCGAGGCCAAGTGCGCTTCTTCCAGAGCGCGACGGCTTGCTCGTTGCGCTCGATGGCGCGCCTCTCGGGCTTCTGGCTGGAAAAGCCCATCGCCCCCAGAAGGCGCCAGACCTTGGACCTCGCTGTATCGGAGACGGAAGCGCTTCTCGATCAGCAGGCGCACCCGCTTGAGTGTCCATAGATCGGTGCCGTACCCGCAAGCTACAGGCCCGGCCAGCAGCGCCTCGCGCAGCTCTTCGACCTGCTCGGCGGACATCCGGGAGGGACGGCTGCCTTTGCTCATCTCGCGCAGCCCATCGATGCCTTTCTCCTGCAATACGCCCAGCCAGCGATACACGCTCTGCCGCGGCGTCCCGACTATGGCCGCCACTTCCGCCGGCTTCTTGCCCTTCATCAGCAACCGGCCCGCGCGCACACGCCGTTTTGCCGCCTCGTCCATCTTGACCGCCATGCTTTCTCCTTGATGCAATCGCAACATCGATATAACGCATCAGGGAGAAAAAGGTTGTCATGAGGTTACGTAATTCTCAATAGATACTGCCTGCCAGTTTGCTGAACCACGGTTTTGAAGGTTCATCACCCATTAGCGATTTCCTATCGCCCATAGGGACAGGGTGGGGACAAAGGCCACAACGGCCGAGATGATGATCATCCCTATCACGAAGGGCACCGCGCGGCGGGCGATAGCCAGAATGGGCTGGCCGGTGAGCCCCGACATCACGAAAAGGTTGAGCCCCATGGGCGGCGTGATGAACCCCAGGCCCAGAGAGGTGATCATGAACACGCAGAAATGGATGTCGTTCATGCCGATGGCCTTGGCTACGGGGTGCAGCAGGGGCGCCAGGATCACGATGTTGGGCGTGGCTTCCATGAACATGCCGGCGACGATGAAGATCGCGAGCATCACGACCCGCAGGGCCGCGGGATCGTCGGTGATGGAGGTGAGCGTCTGGACGAAGGTTTGCGGGACGTCTAGCACGGTGAGGGCCTGGGCGAAGAGCATCGCCACCGCTATGATGGGCAGGATCACGCCGTTTACCCGGGCAGAGGTCTCCAACATGGCCGGAAAATCGCGCAGCGTGATGGTGCGCTGGACCAGACCGACCGCCAGCGCCACCGCCACGGCCACTGCCGCGGACTCGGTCGGCGTAAAGATGCCGCTGTAGATCCCGCCAAGAATGATGACTGGTACGACCAGCGCCCACTTGGCCTCGTTGAGAGTGCGCAACCAGCGACGCCAGGAGAAGGGATGGCGGGAGTTCTCATAGCCCTCTAGGCGATTGACAACAGCGTTGGTGACGATGACTCCGAGCAGCACCAGCACGCCGGGGATGGCCGCGGCGACGAACAGGGTGGCCGAGGAGATCCCCAGCACCAGCCCAATGATAATGTAGGCGATGGAAGGCGGGATCAGGATGCCGGTGCAGGCGCCCGCCGCCACCAGGGCGCAGGCGTAAGGCTTTGGGTAGCCCCGCTCCACCAGCCGGTCCATGGTGATGCGGCCGATGGCCGCCGCGTCCGCCGCATCCGAGCCGGAAATGCAGGCAAAGAGGCCGCAACCCAGGACGGTGGAGGTGCCGAAGCCCGAGCGGAACGATCCGGTGCTGGCCTCGGCGAAGTCCAGCAGCTTATACGCCAGGCCCGAGCGCACCATCACGTCTCCGGTCAGCACGAACAGCGGGATAGCGATCAAGGCGAAGGAGTCTACCCCCTCGAACAGGGCTTCTCCCAGGAGCGATAGAGGCAGCGCCCCGGTCGCCTGGAGCAGCGCTACGGTGCCCAGCCCCAGGGCTATCCAGAACGGTACCGCCAGGGCGAGGAGCAGCAAGACCAGCAGCAGGGAGAGCGTTACTGCCACGGGCGGCCCTTAGTCGAAGAGGAGCTTGCCGCCGCGGGCTTCCTGGCCGGCGCGCAGGTCGCGGATGTCCCGCGCCGCCGACTGAACCAGCCGCACCATCATCAGCGTGAAGCCTACGGGGATGGCCGCCTCGAACCAGGCCTTGCTGATGCGCAGCGCATACGACCGGGCGTCGAACTGGATCAGCGTGCCGATGGTGTGCAGCGACCAGTAGAGGGCGAAGCAGGCGAAGACGAAGGTGGCGATCTCGCCGAACAGGTAGATGTAGCCGTGCAGCCGCTTCGGCACCGCGTGAAGCAGCACGTCGAAGCGGATGTGGGCCCGCTCCTTGACGGCGTAGGAGGCCCCCACCCAGCCCAGGTAGATGAAGGCGTAGCGGGCCACCTCTTCGCCCCAAAGGGAGGAATAGCTCAAGACGAAGCGGCGGAAGACTTCCGTGACGATGACGAACACGATGGTGCAGTAGAACACCAGCATGAGGTAACGCTCGGCGTTGCGGTCGAGCCTGCGGAGGAATTCGCGCATACCTCGCTCCAGGAGGGTGCAGGGAGGCGGGCGGGAGTAGATGCCGCCCGCCCGCGGGCTTGTCAGGCCGGGTGGTCGTCGACCTTGATCTTACCCTGGGTGTTGGCGGCGGTTTTGAGCTTCTCGAATACGTCGATAGAACCGGCGAGTTCCTTCTTGAACTCGTTCCACTCGGGCCGCTGCTCGCCGCAAGCCTGCACCCACTGATTCATCTCCGAGGCCGAGGGCCTATAGAACTTTACACCCGCCTTGCCCATGGCCTCCATGGCGTTCTTGCGGCTCACGGGGATCTGGGCGAAAGAGGCCGCCTGGGTCTGCTCGCAAGCTTCGTCGAACTTGACCTGCAAGTCCTTGGGCAGGGTGTTGAACCATTGCAGGTTGCAGGCGAACATCTGGGCGTCCGGCACGGAGTCGACCATGGTGATAGCTTCCAGGATGTCGATGAAGCCGAAGGTATAAAGGGCTCCGATGGACGGATCGAGGCCGTCAGCCACGCCCTGCTTGAGCGCCGTGGGCGTCTCGCCCCAGGGGACGATGGTAGGATTCGCGCCGGCAAGCTGGTAGAACCTGGCGAGCAGCTTGGAAGGGGGGATGCGCATCTTCATGCCGCGCATGTCCTCCGGGGTCTTCACGACCTTGCCGAAACCGCGCCGCACGGCCACCGTGCGCGGATCCACCGTGTAATAGAACATGGTCCGGTAGTTTTTGGCGGCGACGCGAGGGTTCACCTCGTCGGCCCACGCCTTGGAAGTCACCAGGTTGGCGAACTTCTGGTTCTCACCGCACCAGAAGGGGATGTTGACCAAGTCCACAACCGGGGCGAAGGGAGAGAAGTTGGAGAGAGAAATCGCGCCACCGTGGACCGTGCCGCCCTGGATTTTCTGTCCCAGGGCAGCGCCGATCCCAAGCTGTCCGGCGGGGTATAGCTTCACATATACCGCGCCGCCGGTGGCCTTTTCCACGTTCTCCTTAAACGTTTCCTGCATGATGGGATAGGTCTCGTAGGCTCCGAGCTTGTACTCGGTGGCGAACGTCATGGTAAACCTAGCCGCCTTCTGTTTAGCCGCTTCGTCCTGGGCGGCGAGGGCTACCTCGGGCTCCGACCACAGATAACCACCAGTGGCGGCCAGCACCGCGGTGGTGAAGCCATACCGGACGGCCACGTCCAGGAAGCGGCGCCGCTCGTGGGATTGCAGCGCTTCGGATGGTTGCTTTCGCGACATGGTACTCCTCCTCTTTCGGTTTACGTCGAATTTCACGCTACGGCGCTTCGGACGCCCTGTCCTCGAGGCAGAACAGGCCCGTCACGAAACACAACATACCGGTCAGCACCAGCAGAAACTCCCCCACGTCGCCGATGCGAGGAAGCGCCCAGCCGAGCCGGGTGGCCGCGAGCCCAGCGAGGACGTTGAGCGCGTAGGCGAGCAGGAAGCCTGCGGAGAACCAGAAGAAAACCCGGCCGCCGTTACGCGCTGCGCTCGCCATGGCTCGTGGCGTCGTTTCCGCCATTTTTCCGCGTTCAGTGGGGAGACAGCACGATCTTGGCGGCGGCCGCCCGTCCTTGGTCCAGCTCGGCGAATGCTCGCGGGCCGTCCTGGAGAGGCCGCACCTCGACCCAATCCAGATCCCCGAATACGCCGCGATGCAAGGCGTCTACGGCCGCGCGCAGGTCCGCCGTGGAGTAGGTATATGTGCCGATCAGGCTGACCTCGGACAGGGTGAGCTTGCGCATGTCAATCTCGCTCGCCCAGTCCTGGAGCCCGATATGCATCACCACTCCCCCGGGCGTTACCGCCTTGAGGGCGGCCTCCCGGGTGGCCTTACCCCCTACTGCGTCGACTACCAGCGTCGCCGAGTTCTCCGTAATGCTGGTTGCGAGGGGATCGAAAACTTGAGCCGCGCCGGTCTTTCCGGCCGAGGCGCGGCGGAGGCGATTGGTCTCGGCGAGTCGAATATCGCGGCAACCGTAGGCGCGTAGCAGGAGGGCGCAGAGGAGCCCGATGGCGCCGCCGCCGATCACCAGCACGTCCGCTTCGGGCAGCGGCCGGGCGAGGGCTCGCATAGCCATGCCCACCGCGTGCAATGCTGTGGCGGCGGGCTCGGTGAGCGCCGCCCGCTTGGGATCCATGTCCTGCGGAATGGAGATCAGGCACGAAGCGGGGATTGCCATGCGCTCGGCAAAGCCTCCGGGTCGGGTCATGCCGATCATGGCGCGATGGGCGCACAGGTTGTTGCGGCCTTGCACGCAGTAGTCGCAGCGGCCGCAGGTGATGAGCGGATTGACCGTGACGCGCTGTCCTTTCCCGGGTCCCTCGAGGATGGTGGCGGCCAGCTCGTGACCCAGGATGAGGGGCGGGACCCGGCGGGGATCGTGGCCGTGATAGGCGTGCATGTCGGAGCCGCAGATGCCAACGGCGTCGATCCCGAGCAGCACCTCGCCCGTCCCTACAGAGGGCTCCGGCTCGTCCCGGTAGACCACCTGGTTCGGCGCGGTGTAGACCAGAGCTTTCACGGGCAAGGCTCCTCTCGTATCGATCATCCGGCGGAAAAGCCGCCGTCCACGAAAATGATTTGTCCGGTCACATAGTCGGAAGCGGGGCTTGCCAGGAAGATGGCGGTGCCGGCCAGATCCTCCAGTCGCCCGTTTCTACCGATGAAAGTGCGCTGGGCCATGGCCCGGGCGCGCTGCGGGTCGCCGAACACGGGCGCGGTGAGCGGCGTTTCGAAAAACCCCGGCGCGATGGCGTTGGCGTTCACGCCGTGGCGGGACCAGGTCTCCGCCTGGGCGCGAGTGAGCTGGGCGATGCCGCCCTTGGAAGCCCCGTAGGGGCCGCTATTGCCGAACGCCCGCACCGACTGCAGCGAGGCGATGTTGATGATGCGGCCCCAGCCTTTCTCGATCATGGCGGGTGCGAGTTTTTGCGCCAGGAAGAAGGGCGCCTCCAGGTTGATCTTGAGGGTGACGTCCCAGTCGGCTTCGGTGATTTCCAGCATGGGCCGCCGGATATTGACGCCGGCGGCGGAAACCAGGATGTCTGGCGGACCGAAGAACGAGGCCGCCCTGGCGGCTCCGGAGTACAGCTCGGCGCGCACCGCGAGGTCGCACGGCACGCAGGCCGCGTCGCCGCCCAGCGCCTCTACACGCCCGCGGGTCTCGTCCAGCTCCGCCGCCCGACGCGCCATCAAGACCACCCGAGCGCCCGCCTGGGCCAGCGCCAGGGCAATGGCCTGGCCGATGCCGGAGCTCGCGCCGGTGACCAGGGCGACCTTGCCCTCGAGGGAGAACAACCGTCGGATCAGGGACATCAGGCTGCCGTCTTGAAGGTCTCGCCGGGAAAATATTTCCGCAGCCGGTCGTCGGCGCTGCGGGCGTGGGCCTCCATGCCCTCCAGCCGGGAGATCCGGGCGGTGACCTGGGCGATCTGGCGGGTCGCTTCCCGGGTCATGCGTTGCCAGGTGAGGGTTTTAAGGAACTTGTGAACCGATAGCCCTCCCGAGTAACGGGCCGCCCCCTTGGTGGGCAGGATGTGGTTGGGCCCCGAGGCCTTGTCGCCGAAGGCCACCGTCGTCTCTTCGCCGAGGAAAAGCGACCCATAGCAGGTGAGATGGGCGAGCCACCAGTCCAGGTCGCGGGCGTGCACCTCCAGATGCTCGGAGGCGTAGCGGTCGGAGACCTCGATCAACTCTTCCCGCGTGTCGCACAGGATCACCTCGCCATAGTCCCTCCATGCGGCGTCGGCGGCTGCACGTGCCGTGGGGGGGAGCGCCGCAATGAGCCGGGGAACCTGGCTCAAGACCTCCTCAGCGAGTGCCAGGGAGGTGGTAAAAAGCCAAGCGGGCGATTCGTGGCCGTGCTCCGCCTGACCCACCAGGTCGGACGCCACCAGAGCAGGGTCCGCGGTGTCGTCGGCGATCACCGCCACTTCCGACGGCCCGGCGAAAACGTCGATCCCCACCTTACCGAAAAGGGCGCGCTTCGCCTCCGCGACGTACTTGTTGCCGGGGCCGACGATGATGTCCGCAGGCTTGCCGGTAAAGAGCCCATAGGCCAAGGACGCGATGGCCTGGACGCCGCCGAGGGTCATGATAAGATCGGCGCCTGCTACCTTCATGGCGTAGAGCACCAGGGGGTGGATGCCCTCGCCCCGGTACGGGGTGGAGCAAGCGATCACGGTGGGGACCCCTGCGGCCTTGGCGGTAGCGATGCCCATGTAGGCGGAGGCGATGTGGGCGTAGCGCCCGGTGGGCACGTAGCAGCCTGCCACGTTAACGGGAACCAAGCGCTGGCCGGCCGTGACCCCTGGATGCAACTCGACGGCGAACTCGCGAATGGAATCCCGTTGGGCCAGGGCGAAGCGCCGCACCTGCTCGGTGGCGAATTCGATGTCGCGCTTGATCGCCGCCGGTATGTCCCGGGTGCGGCGTTCCACCTCCTCGGGGCTGACCAGGATCTCGCCGGTCCAATGGTCGAGCTTCCGGGCGTATTCGCGCACCGCTTGCTCGCCACTCCGCTCGATCTCGGCCAGCATCTCACCCACGACTTTTTGAGCGGCGCCGGTTTCCGTTTCAGGAGTCTTGGATGCCTTTTTGAGGTATTGGATAGCCATGAGGAATGGGCCTTGTATTTGTAATCGATTACAGAATATTTGGCGAAGCAGGTGGATTTGTCAAGTCAAAAATATAGAAATTTCTATACAATATAAAAAACAATGTATTATTGATAGGAGTCACTTATCGAGAAGGTAGTGGGTTGTAATCGATATCATAAAATGCTGAACAAACCTCAATGAGCTCTAGACGATGGAGCAGCCAGGCCGGTGCTTCTGCGAAGGGCGCCGAGCCGCGGCACGACGTGAAGCTCGCCGATGTGGCGCGGCTTGCCGGCGTGTCCACGGCGACCGTATCCAGGGCCCTTTCAACGCCCCATAAGGTGAGCCCAGAGATGCTGCGCCGCGTGGAGGACGCGGTGCGCCTCTCGGGTTACGTGCTCCATGGGGCGGCGCGAGCCCTGCGCTCCCGCCGCTCGCGCACGGTCGGCGCGGTGGTTCCCACCCTAGACAACGCCATCTTTGCCAACGCGACCCATGCCTTGCAGAAGACCCTGGAGGAAAACGGCTACACCTTGCTGGTGGCGTCCCACGAATTCGACCTTGAGGGGGAAGTGCGCGTCGTGCGGCCGCTCCTCGAGCGGGGCATCGACGGCCTGGTGCTGGTGGGGCTCGATCACGAGCCGGCGCTGTTCGAGCTGCTCGAATCGTTTCGCTTGCCTTACGTACTGACCTGGGCGCTGGACCCGGAAGGGCGGCACCCGTGCGTCGGATTCCGCAACCGGGAAGCGGCGGCCCGGATAGCCGCGTACCTGCTGGACATGGGTCATCGCCGTTTCGGGATGATCGCCGGTCTCACGGCCCGAAACGACCGCGCCCGGGAACGCGTGGTCGGCGTGCGTGAGACCCTCGCTTCCCGGGGCGTCGTTCTCGATCCCGAACATGTCCTGGAGCGGCCCTACACCTTCGGTGACGGCCGCCGAGCGCTTGCGGCCCTCATGCAGCTCAATCCGCCGCCTACGGCGGTGATCTGCGGCAACGACGTGCTGGCCATAGGCGCGATGACCGAGGCGCGGGCCCAGGGCATCGCCATACCACAGGAACTCTCCATTACCGGATTCGATGACCTGGAAATCTCCTCGCTGATCGAGCCGGCCTTGACCACGGTGCGGGTGCCTACCCGGGAGCTGGGCCAGCTTGCGGCCCAGCATCTGCTTGCCCGCCTAGCCGGAGAGGAGGTGGAGAGACTTCGGGAGGTATCCGTCGAGCTGATCGTGCGTGCCAGCACCGCGCCGCCGCCCTGATGGTGCTTGTGCGGTCAATAGACGGCTTCCACCGAAAATCCCCGGCGCGCGAGCAGGCTGGGGACGCCCCGCTCCCCGTAGAGGTGCAGCGCGCCGAAGGCGGCGAAGACGCTGCCCTGGGCGATGAGGGGCGCCAGGCGCTCGGCCATGCGCTCGTTGCGGTCGTACAGGAGGCGGCGCAGGAACAGCTCGTTATGGGGCCGGAGGTCTCCGTCGTCCCCCAGAGCCTGGGCGTTGAGCCGCCACAGGGCCTCCAGGTCCCGCCCCAGGTAGGCCCCCACCAGGCGGTGAATCGCTTCCTGGAGAGCGGCATAGTCGGCGATCACTTTTTTCAGCAGGACGAGCTGGGTCTCCCGGGGCATTCCGTCGAAGGCGGCGATCTGCTCGTCCACCGTTTCCAGGGCGTGGATGGACTTTCCCGCCCGCACTGCCTCGTTCACCAATACCCGGTCGAGGATGAGGCCGGTGGCTCCGGGCGGCTGCAGCAGGGTCAGCATGGCCGCCCAGGGCTTGAGGCGGGGTCGCGCTTCTCCGGGAATGCCGTATCGGGCCAGCAACCGGTCCGCCTCGGCGTAGAGGGCCTCGCCGAGGAGCGCCGGCAGCCGGGGCGCCTCCGTGACCATGGCGGAGCGGAAGGCGCGGCCCGCCGCCTCGTCGTACAGCAGTTCCGCGGCGAAGGTCTGGGCGCGGTCGAAGGCGCCCCTGACGGGCTCGGGGAGCGCCAGCACCCGATCGTCGTCCAGGTGGAGGGTGCCGAACAGGTAGCTCGGCGCCACCCCCTTCGCTTCCACCTTCCACAAGACGCCCCGAGAAAATCCGCCCCGCTCCGGCGCGGACGCCGGGGGTTCAGCCAGCGCCCGGTCGGCGGCCCAGAGCGCGACCAGGCTGGCGAAGATCAGGAAGCCCTTCCGGGGGAACGGACGTCGTACAAGCTGCATGGGCACAAGCTGCAGGGTGAGGTGGCGATGGTCAAGGATAGCAGCGAATGGGACAATGGGCACCGCCCGTCGAGCCTTCGATGGATGGTGGAGAACCATTGATCGCTGTCCTCGTGCTCCAGCATTTTTACGGCGCCCGGCGGGTGAACGGCAAACCATGGGAGATCGGAGATGCAGGTCAAACGATGGCTGATGATCGTGGCCGCGGGCTTGGCCCTGGGCGGCGGAGCGCTCCGAGCGGAGTCCGGCGCGGGCCATGACCAGGCGCTTTCCGGCGTGCTTACCCTCGACGCGGAAGCCTCCGTCGAAATTCCCAACGACGTGGCGGTCGTGACGCTGTTAGTGGAGCGCCAGGCGGAAAATCCCGCCGCGGCGGCGGGGGAAGTGGCCCAGGCCCTGGACGAGGCGGCCGGACAGGCCCGGGCGGTGCCGGACGTGCAGGTACGCACGGGCGGGGTGGGCACTTTCCCCCAGCACGATCCCAAAGGCAAGATCGTGCGCTGGCGGGCCCGGGGAGAGCTGATCCTGGAATCCAAAGACTTTCCCAAGCTCTCGGCCTTGAGCGCCCGGCTCAACCCCTTGATGCAGATCGCCCAGGTCCGTTTCCAGCTCTCTAACGAAGCGCGCCAGCGGGAAGAGACGCGGTTGATCGGCGCCGCCATCGAGGCTTTCCGGCGCAAGGCGGCGCAGGCGGCCGAAGCCTTCGGCTATCGGGGCGTCACGATCCGCGAGGTGAGCGTGTCCTCGGGGCCGAGCCGAGGCGAGCCGCCGGTGCCCTATCGGGCTCAGGCCCTGAGCGTTCCGGCGGAAGCCGCGCCCGTGCCCCTGGAGGGCGGGCGCACCGAGGTGGCCGTCACCGTCCGCGGATCGGTGCAGATGGAGCGCTGATCAAGACCATCATCGAGCCTTTCCGCATCAAGACCGTCGAGCCCATTCGCTGGACCACCCGTGCGGAGCGGGAGGCGCTGCTGCGCCGGGCGGGTTATAACCTGTTTCTCTTGCCGGCCGATGGGATCCTGATCGACCTGCTCACCGATTCCGGGACGGCGGCTATGAGCACCCGGCAATGGGCCGCCACGATGCTGGGCGACGAAAGCTACGCCGGAAGCGCCAGCTTCGAACACTTCCGGCGCTCGGTGCAGGACGTGTTCGGCTTCAAGCACGGGATCCCCCTCTACTTCGACGCCTGCTGTTTCGCCGAGAACGCCTATCTCGTCAAGCTGCGCGAGCCCGGCTGCGGGCAAAAGAGCGCCCGGGAGATCGCCCGGGAGATTTTTTCCCTCGGCGACGGCTGCACCATGTCGGCCAAGAAGGACGGGCTCGCCAACATCGGCGGCTTCCTGTGCACCAACGACGACACCCTCGCCCTCCAGGAGCGCAACCTCCTCATTCTCACCGAGGGCTTCCCGACCTACGGCGGCCTGGCGGGGCGCGATCTGGAAGCGGTGGCGGTCGGCCTGCAGGAGGCGCTGGACGAAGACTACCTGAGATACCGGATCGCCTCGGTCGCCTATCTGGGCGAGCACCTCGCCGTGGCGGGGGTGCCCATCGTGCAGCCGCCCGGCGGGCACGCCATCTATCTGGATGCCCGTGCCTTCCTCCCCCATGTTCCGCCGGCCCAGTTTCCCGGGGTGGCGCTGGCGGCCGAGCTTAAGGGGCTTTGCGGCTACGTTTTCAAGCGCGCATCGCCCTCCTGCGGCATGGAGCGGGTGCGGGTCTACAGCCCCTTTGGGACCCCCGCGGGGCAGTCCGCCGGGATCTATGCCCGCGCGTTCATGGCGGCCAATCCCCTACTGCCGTGCGAGGAGGAGGGGCGGCTTGCGGATGCGGCGCTGCGGGAGAACTTCATCGAGCGGGTCTACGTCTACCGCCGCTGGCAGGACTTGCTGCGCGGAGGGCTCACCCCGGCGCGGCTGGTGGCCTTTCACACCGAGCACAAGTTTCAGGTGCTCGCCCACAGCCAGGCCGCCTACCGGCGCCTGGGGCGGCTGGTCGCCGAAGCGGGCCGCCGGCCGATGGAGGCGCTCGCCCGCGAGTACGCGGCCGAGCTCATGGGGGCGCTCAAGCGCCGGGCGACTCGGCGCGCCCACGCCAACGTCCTGCAGCACCTGCTGGGCTATGTGAGCTAGCGGCTGGATGCCCAAGACCGGCAGGAGCTCGTCGGGCTCATCGAACGATATCGCCTAGGCATCGTACCTCTTATCGCGCCCCTCACCCTGCTCGAGCACCACTTGCGCCGACATCGGGTAAAGGGAACCTCTAAAAATTCGTTTTTCTGCCCCACATTCTTCCGCACAACACGCGCTGGCGGAGAGAGCCGTTCGT
>NZ_JBQACR010000269.1:0-298 GCF_051905455.1 Pelomicrobium sp. G1 | reverse complement strand
GAGCACCACTACGAGCGCAACGCTGGGCTCCTCCGGCGCATCCTCTATCCGCAACTGGCGGAGCTTCCCATCGATGCCATCGGCGAAGCGCTGCTCCTCAACGTCCTGCGAAGCGCCTACGACGCCGGGATTCGGGAGTCCGCCCGAAGGGCCCGCGGGGTGGCGGCCCAGGTCTTCGACTACGCCAAGGACACCTACCGGGCGGCGCACAACCCGGCGCGGGAACTCGCCCGCTCCTCCGTCCTGAGGAAACCGGAAGTCCGAAGCTTCGCGGCGCTCAAACCCTCCGAGGTCGGCC
>NZ_JBQACR010000268.1:0-298 GCF_051905455.1 Pelomicrobium sp. G1 | reverse complement strand
CGTGTACAGGAAGGCGGCGATCGACAGGGAAGTCAGGGCGAGCATCCATTCGGTGAACGAGGGCGCGTAGTCGATGAAGGCCGGCGCCCAGCTTCCCTTGAACAGGGGCACGAGCTGCCCGCCGATCACGAATTCGTAGCGTCCGATGAAGAGAGCTGCCGCCACCAGCAGCGCCGCCGCGACCTGCATCGTACCGTTGGTGCGCTGGCCCGGCAGAAGCATGAGGGCAAGGGGCAGCACGAGTCCCGCCCACAGGTGCAAGTGGTAGAGGGGGGAGGCGGCGATCTTGTCCCACACC
>NZ_JBQACR010000267.1:0-298 GCF_051905455.1 Pelomicrobium sp. G1 | reverse complement strand
GGGCAAAGGTGTCGAGCACTTCACACCCGGCCAGCGGGTCGGCATTCCCTGGCTGGGCTACACCTGCGGAGCGTGCGCCTACTGCCGCTCCGGCCGGGAAAACCTCTGCGACGCGGCCCGGTTCACCGGCTATCAGTTGGACGGGGGGTACGCCGAGTACACCGTGGCCGACGAGCGCTACTGCTTTCCCCTTCCCCCGGAATACTCGGACGTGGAGGCGGCGCCCCTTCTGTGCGCGGGCTTGATCGGCTACCGGGCCCTGGAGATGGCCGGCGACGCCCGGCGCTTAGGGCTATAC
>NZ_JBQACR010000266.1:0-299 GCF_051905455.1 Pelomicrobium sp. G1 | reverse complement strand
ACCCTGGATCGACCACGCTGGTGCTGGTGAGCCGGCCGGACAAGGTGGCGCTTGACGAGGCGGCCCGCACCGGCGCCGAGCTTGGCGCCCTCGGGCTTGCCAACCAGGTGCTGGTCCTGAACGGCGTGTTTCGTGCCACCGATCGCCGCGACCGGGTCGCGGTGGCGCTCGCCCGCATCGGGGAAGAAGCGCTGCAGCGGATACCCGAGCCCCTCGCCCGTCTCGAACGCGTCATCGTGCCGTTGAAGCGGGAACAGGTGATCGGTATCGATGCCCTGAGCCGATTCTTCGACGAAGAC
>NZ_JBQACR010000265.1:0-300 GCF_051905455.1 Pelomicrobium sp. G1 | reverse complement strand
AGCCAGTAGCGCATGGCTCGCCTGGACGTTCTACGAGGGGCCCGGGAGGATGAAGAAGCCGGGTCTGCCCGGAGATTACCCATCAAATTCGCGGCCCCGATCGTCAGGCTGTCGCTTCTCTGCCGGCTGATCATCCACTGGAAACGCTCAGCAGAAAAACTAAGGGGGTTCCGGTCTCCCGGAACCCCCTTCGCCGCACGGGCCTTCGCCCGCATCAAACAGGAGTCCCCCGCCAATGCCGTCCGGCCTTCATCCTGAACCCTGAGGTTCAAGGTTGTCGCTTTCCGAGCGCATCAGGCG
>NZ_JBQACR010000264.1:0-300 GCF_051905455.1 Pelomicrobium sp. G1 | reverse complement strand
CGCCGGGGGCCACGTGCTCTAGGGCCTTGGCCACCGAGCGCAGGTTGCCCATCCCGTAGTCGACGACGGCGATGCATCCTGCGCTCACAGGGCCCCCTTGGTGGAGGGCAGCGCATCCCCCTGGCGCGGGTCCCGTTCCACCGCCATGCGCAGCGCCCGCCCGAAAGCCTTGAACACGGTCTCCGCCTGGTGGTGGGCGTTGCTGCCCGAGAGGTTGTCCACGTGCAGGGTCACCAGGGCGTGGTTGACGAAGCCCTGGAAGAACTCCCGCACCAGGTCCACGTCGAACTCCCCCACCCG
>NZ_JBQACR010000263.1:0-300 GCF_051905455.1 Pelomicrobium sp. G1 | reverse complement strand
AAATGTGGCATCGAAGCGGTGCACGTGTACCCGCTCGGCGGCTTGAAGAAGTCGGCCGACTGGTCGTACGCGGTCGCCGACGGCAAGTTCCAGCTCACGCCGGATGGGAAAGGATTTTCGGTTACCGCCAGCTAGGTCCTCGATATTGCGGCCCCGGGAGGTGCCGCGCTTTGTCTTTCGCCCAGCCGCATCGAGAACGCGCACGGAACGCTGTGCTTCTGCCCCTTCGGCACGGAAGCAAGCGATCATTAGGTTTGATTTTCCTTTTTATCCTTGAATAATCCGTCATGAGCGATCACC
>NZ_JBQACR010000262.1:0-301 GCF_051905455.1 Pelomicrobium sp. G1 | reverse complement strand
GCGGCCTCGATCTGGGCCTCTCCCAGGCGCTTGGCGGCCACCTCGCGCGCATCGATGAGCTCTCGACCGATGGCGCGCGCGAGCACGAGGATGGGCAGCGGAGATCCCACGGCCGCGCAAAACGCGGGCAGGAATCGCGCTGGGAACTCACTGTATTCTTTTGAGCTGGCCGTCCAGGCGTATAGCTGCCTGACGGTGAGAGGCCGCTCCAGCTCAGGGAGCAGCCTGTTCATGGCGTCGACTATGCGTTCCCTGGAAAGGCCGCGAGACCTGGCCTCTCGAATGCAGTGCGAGATCGCAC
>NZ_JBQACR010000261.1:0-301 GCF_051905455.1 Pelomicrobium sp. G1 | reverse complement strand
ATCCCACTCTCTCGCTGGCCGTGGCCGTGGTGTGGCTGCTGCTCGCCAATTCCGTAGCGCCGGCCCACCTCCTCCTCGCCGCGCTCCTGGGCATCGCCATCCCCCGGCTCACCGCGGGGCTCTTCCCGGAGCGGCTGCGAACCCTCCGCCTGGGGACAGCGCTGCGGCTGTTCCTCCCCTTCCTGTGGGACATCGTGGTGGCCAACGTGGCGGTGGCGCGCATCATCCTGTCGCCGGGATTGCGGGTCAAGCCGAGCTTCTTGGCCCTGCCGCTTTCCCTCACCAATCCGTACGCCATCGC
>NZ_JBQACR010000260.1:0-303 GCF_051905455.1 Pelomicrobium sp. G1 | reverse complement strand
GGGATACCGGGTCTTGCGCGGCACAAAGCGTTCAACCTTGGAGCCGATCCAGGAAACCGCGCACGTATTCGGCATACCGATGGTAATCCTGAAGGCACGACTTGATCGACGCGTGGACGATTTTCCGGTCCGCGTCATTGTAGTCGTGCACCAGAATGTTGCGAAGCCCGGCGCTGCGTGCGATCCAGTCTGCGAATTCCTGCGGATAGACGTCCAAGCCGGCGAGGAGCAGAAACGTGTCGCGGTAGGTAAGACGGGTCGACCGGCCCTCGCCGGTCCCGAGCTCGCTGATGAGATGCTCGT
>NZ_JBQACR010000025.1:0-15290 GCF_051905455.1 Pelomicrobium sp. G1 | reverse complement strand
GGAGGAGGGGCTGCGCTTTGCCATCCGCGAGGGCGGGCGCACGGTGGGCGCCGGCGTGGTGGCGAAAATCATCGAATGAACCGTGTAGCAGGGGGACGAAGTCTCAAGGACCCCTCGCGGGCGGCGTTTCACGGACTTGAGATAGGCCAGTAGCTCAATTGGTAGAGCGTCGGTCTCCAAAACCGAAGGTTGGGGGTTCGAGACCCTCCTGGCCTGCCCGGGCCTCCCGTGAGGCGGGCGAAACGGCTGCCTTGCGCCGCCCGGCTGGCAATCCCGGAAGACAAACCCATGAGTGATACGAACGGCGTAACGGTCGCCGACAAGATCAAGCTGACCCTGGCGGGTCTATGCGTGGTAGCCGGGATCGCGGGCTTTTACTACCTGCGCGACGCCGTCCTGGTGTTGCGGGTGCTGGCGGTGCTGGCGGGCCTGGGAGCGGCCGCCGCCGTCGGCTGGTTCACGGCACCGGGGGCCCGCTTCGTGGAATTCGCCCGGGAGTCCGTCGAGGAAACCAAGCGGGTGGTGTGGCCCACGCGGAAGGAGACGCTGCAGACGACGGGCGTGGTGCTCGCTTTCGTCATGGTGATGGCGGTCTTCCTTTGGCTCGTGGACGCCGGCTTGCTGCTGGTGGTGAGGTGGTTGATGGGCGAGGGGAGCGCATGAGCAAGCGCTGGTACGTAGTGCACGCCTACTCCGGCTTCGAAAAAAGCGTCGCGCGGGCCCTCAAGGAGCGCATCGAGCGCTCCGGCATGCAGGACAAGTTCGGCCAGATCCTGGTTCCGGTGGAAGAAGTGGTGGAAATGAAGGGGGGGCAGAAGTCCATCTCCGAGCGCAAGTTCTTCCCGGGCTACGTGCTGGTGGAGATGGAGATGAACGACGAGACCTGGCACTTGGTGAAGAGCACGCCCAAAGTGACAGGCTTCGTCGGCGGCACGGCCACGAAACCCACGCCGATCAGCGCCAAGGAGGTGGAGGCGATCCTGCGCCAGATCCAGGAAGGGGTGGAGAAACCCAAGCCCAAGGTTCTGTTCGAGGTGGGGGAGATGGTGCGCGTCAAGGAGGGCCCGTTCACCGACTTCCACGGCACCGTGGAAGACGTGAACTACGACAAGAGCAAGCTGCGGGTCGCGGTGTCCATCTTCGGCCGCTCGACGCCGGTGGAGCTAGACTTCGGGCAAGTGGAAAAGGCTTGATAAGGAGTCGAGATGGCAAAGAAGATCGTCGGGTACATCAAGCTGCAGGTGCCGGCGGGGAAGGCGAATCCCAGCCCGCCCATCGGCCCGGCGCTGGGCCAGCGCGGGCTCAACATCATGGAGTTCTGCAAGGCGTTCAACGCCCAGACCCAGGGCATGGAGCCCGGCCTTCCGGTGCCGGTCATCATCACCGCCTATGCGGACAAGAGCTTCACCTTCGTTCTGAAGACGCCGCCCGCGTCGGTGCTGATCAAGAAGGAAGCCGGCATCGAGAAAGGCAGCGCCAAGCCTCACCTGGAGAAGGTGGGCAAGCTTACCCGCGCCCAGGTGGAGAAAATCGCCACCGCCAAGATGCCGGACCTGACCGCGGCGGATCTCGACGCGGCGGTGCGCACCATCGCCGGCAGCGCCCGCAGCATGGGTGTCGAGGTGGAGGGAGCGTGACATGGCGCGCGTGAGCAAACGATTTAAGAACCTCCACGCCCGGATTGACCGAAGCCGCGCCTACCCGGTGCTGGAGGCGCTCCAGCTCGCCAAGGAGACGGCCACCGCCAAGTTCGACGAATCGATCGACGTGGCCATCAACCTGGGGGTGGACGCGCGCAAGTCCGACCAGCTGGTGCGGGGCTCGGTGGTGCTGCCCGCGGGCACCGGCAAGACGGTGCGGGTGGCGGTCTTCACTCAGGGAGAGAAGGCCAAGGAAGCGAAGGCGGCCGGCGCCGACCTGGTGGGCTTGGAAGATCTGGCCGAACAGGTGAAGGCCGGGAAAATCGACTTCGACGTGGCCATTGCCACGCCGGACGCCATGCGGGTGGTGGGACAACTGGGCCAGATCCTGGGCCCCCGAGGGCTCATGCCCAACCCGAAGGTAGGCACGGTCACCCAGGACGTGACCACCGCAGTGAAGAACGCCAAGGCGGGGCAGGTCCAGTACCGCACGGACAAGGGGGGGATCGTCCACTGCAGCATCGGGCGAGCGTCGTTCCCAGTGGAGGCGCTCAAGCAGAACCTGACGGCACTGGTGGAGGCGCTGCAGAAGGCCCGCCCGGCCGGCGCCAAGGGGGTGTATTTGAAGCGGATTTCCGTCTCCCCGACGATGGGCGCCGGGATCCGGGTGGATCACACGAGTTTGAACGCGTGAGGAGAACGACCTTGGCTCTGAAGCTGGAACAGAAGCAGGCGGTCGTGGCGGAGGTAGGTGAGCGCCTGGCGAACGCCCAGGCGGTGGTGCTGGCCGAGTACAGCGGGCTAACCGTTGCGGACATGACCAGCCTGCGGGCGTCGGCGCGCAAATCCGGTGTCTACCTGAGGGTGTTGAAAAACACCCTGGCGCGCCGGGCGGTGGCCAACACCCCGTTCGCCGGGCTTGCCGAGCACATGTCGGGGCCGCTCGCCTACGGGATCAGTCCCGACCCGGTGGCGGTGGCGAAGGTTCTGCACGAGTTCGCCAGGGCGAACGAAAAGTTCGTCATCAAGGCGGGGGCCATGCGCAATCAGGTGATGTCCGCCAAGGACGTCTCGAGCCTGGCCCAGTTGCCGAGCCGGGAAGAGCTGCTCGGCAAGCTCCTGGGTACCATGCAGGCGCCCGTGGCGCAGTTCGTGCGCACGCTCAACGAGGTGCCCGCCCGCTTCGTGCGGACGCTCGCGGCGCTGCGCGATCAGAAACAGAAGCAGGCCGCTTGAGCGGCGGCCCAGGCACGCTCAAGAATTTCAACCTCTCGACTCAAGGAGTAGCGCATCATGGCAGTAGCCAAAGCTGAGATCCTGGACGCGATCGCGAACATGACCGTGCTCGAGCTGTCCGAGCTCATTAAGGAGATGGAGCAGAAATTCGGCGTCTCCGCCGCCGCCACCGCCGTAGCCGTGGCCGCCCCCGCAGCGGCTGGGGCGGCGGCGCCCGCGGCCGAGGAACAGACCGAATTTTCCGTCATCCTCAAGGCCGCCGGCGACAACAAGGTGAACGTGATCAAGGTGGTGCGCCAGATCACGGGCCTTGGGCTTAAGGAGGCCAAGGACTTGGTGGACGGGGCGCCGAAGCCGGTCAAGGAGGGCATCTCCAAGGCCGACGCGGAGGCCATCGTCAAGCAACTGACCGAGGCCGGCGCGGCAGCGGAGATCAAGTAAGCTCGTTGAGCTCGGCGGAAAAAACGATTGGTCGAGACGGGCGCGTTCCCCTGGCGCGCCGAGCGAAGGAGGCAGGCTGGCGGTTTCCCGCCGGCCTGTTGCCACTTGTGACGGCCAAGCAGGCGTTGCTTTGTGCGCGGGCCCCGGGTTCGCGCGAAGTGTCAAACAGTCGAACGACGGCCGCAAACTTTGAGGCGGACATGCCGGTCTTTCGACTTCCGTTCTTGCCCCTTCCCGTGGCGGAGAAGCTATGACGTACTCGTTTACCGAGAAAAAACGGATCCGTAAGAGTTTCGCCAAGCGCGCCAGCGTGCTGAACATCCCGTTCCTGCTGGCGACGCAGCTGGACTCCTACAGCGCCTTCCTCCAGGCGGACACCCCGCCGGACAAGCGCAAGAACCAGGGGCTGCAGGCCGCCTTCACCTCGATCTTCCCGATCGTCAGCCATTCGGGCAACGCCCGGCTGGAATTCGTGAGCTACACCCTGGGCGAGCCGCCGTTCGACGTCAAGGAATGCCAGCAACGGGGCTTGACCTACGCCGCGCCGCTGCGGGCCAAGCTGCGGCTCGCCCTCCTCGACAAGGAGGCCTCCAAGCCCACGGTCAAGGAGGTGAAGGAGCAGGAGGTCTACATGGGCGAGATACCGCTCATGACGGCCACGGGCTCCTTCGTCATCAACGGCACCGAGCGGGTGATCGTCTCCCAGCTGCACCGCTCGCCGGGGGTGTTTTTCGAGCACGACCGGGGCAAGACCCACTCCTCGGGGAAACTGCTCTTTTCGGCGCGGGTGATCCCGTATCGCGGCTCCTGGCTTGACTTCGAGTTCGACCCCAAGGACTACCTCTATTTCCGGGTCGATCGCCGGCGCAAGATGCCCGTGAGCATCCTGCTCAAGGCGATGGGCATGACGCCGGAGCAGATCCTCGACACCTTCTTCGAAAAGGACGTGTTCCATTTCGGCGACCAAGGCATCGAGTTCGAGGTGGTGCCCGAGCGGCTGCGGGGCGAGGTGGCGCGGTTCGACATCTTGGGAAAGGGCGGCAAGGTCATCGTCCAGAAGGACAAGCGCATCACCGCCAAGCACGTGCGGGAGATCCAGCAGGCGGGCATCCACAAGCTCACGGTGCCGGACGAGTATCTGGTGGGCCGGGTGCTCGCCCATAACGTGGTGAATCAGGAGACGGGCGAGCTCATCGCCCGGGCGAACGACGAGATCACTGAGGAGCTGCTCGCCAAGCTGCGGGAGGCCGGGATCCGGGGGGTGAAAACCATCTACACCAACGACCTGGATCAGGGACCCTATGTCTCCCAGACCCTGCGCATCGACGATACGCCGGACCAGATGGCGGCCATGGTGGCCATCTACCGCATGATGCGCCCGGGCGAGCCGCCCACCGAGGAGGCGGTGCAGACCCTGTTCAACGGCTTGTTCTTCAGCGAGGACCGCTACGACCTGTCCCCGGTCGGGCGCATGAAGTTCAATCGCCGGGTCGGGCGCAACGATCTCACCGGTCCCAACACCCTGACCAAGGACGACATCATCGCGGTCATCAAGATCCTGGTGGACCTGCGCAACGGCCGCGGCGAGATCGACGACATCGACCACCTGGGCAACCGGCGCGTACGCTCGGTTGGCGAGCTGGCGGAGAACCAGTTCCGCGCCGGGCTGGTACGGGTCGAGCGGGCGGTCAAAGAGCGGCTGTCCCAGGCCGAGTCCGAGGACCTGATGCCCCACGATCTGATCAACGCCAAGCCGGTTTCGGCGGCGATCCGGGAGTTCTTCGGCTCGAGCCAGCTCTCCCAGTTCATGGATCAGACCAACCCCCTGTCGGAGATCACCCACAAGCGGCGCGTGTCGGCGCTAGGTCCCGGGGGACTCACCCGCGAGCGGGCCGGCTTCGAGGTACGGGACGTGCACCCGACCCATTACGGGCGCGTGTGCCCCATCGAGACGCCGGAAGGCCCCAACATCGGCCTCATCAACTCCCTCGCCCTCTATGCCAGGATCAACGAGTTCGGCTTCATCGAAACGCCCTATCGCAAGGTGGAAAACGGCCGGGTGACCGACCAGATCGAGTACCTTTCCGCCATCGAGGAGGGTCAGTTCGTGATCGCCCAGGCGAACGCGGAGCTGGACAAGAACGGCAGGTTCGTGAGCGACCTAGTTTCCTGCCGGCACCACAACGAGTTCATGCTGGCGACGCCCGACCGCATCCAGTACATGGATGTGGCGCCGGCCCAGATCGTCTCCGTTGCCGCATCGCTCATCCCTTTCCTCGAGCACGATGACGCGAACCGGGCGCTCATGGGCTCCAATATGCAGCGCCAGGCGGTGCCGTGCCTGAGACCGGAGAAGCCGCTGGTGGGCACCGGCATCGAGGGCGTGGCGGCTATGGACTCGGGCACCGTGGTGCGGGCGCGCCGCGGCGGGATGGTGGACTACGTGGACTCCACGCGCATCGTGGTGCGGGTGCACGACAAGGAGACGCGCGCGGGCGAAGTGGGCGTGGACATCTACAACCTGACCAAGTACACCCGCTCCAACCAGAACACCAACATCAACCAGCGCCCAGTGGTCAAGGTGGGCGACGTGATCTCCCGCGGCGACGTGATCGCGGACGGGGCCTCGACGGACCTGGGGGAACTCGCCCTCGGCCAGAACCTGCTGGTGGCCTTCATGCCGTGGACCGGCTACAACTTCGAGGACTCGATCCTGATCTCGGAGCGGGTCGTGGCGGAGGACCGCTTCACCTCCATCCACATCGAGGAGCTCTCGGTGGTGGCCCGCGACACCAAACTCGGGCCGGAGGAAATCACCCGCGACATCTCCAACCTCTCCGAGGCGCAGCTCGCCAGGCTCGACGAATCGGGCATCGTCTACATCGGCGCCGAGGTGGAGGCGGGCGACGTACTGGTGGGCAAGGTGACGCCCAAGGGCGAGACCCAGCTCACCCCCGAGGAAAAGCTGCTGCGCGCCATCTTTGGCGAGAAAGCCTCGGATGTGAAGGATACCTCGCTTCGGGTGCCGTCGGGCATGTCCGGCACCGTCATCGACGTGCAGGTCTTTACCCGGGAAGGAATCCAGCGGGACAAGCGCGCCCAGCAGATCATCGACGAGGAGCTCAAGCGCTACAAGAAGGACCTGGCCGACCAGCTCCGGATCGTGGAGGCAGACGCCTTCGAGCGCCTGGAGCGGTTGCTGCGCGGCAAGACCGCCAACGGCGGGCCGAAGAAGCTGGCCAAAGGCGCGCGGATCACCAAGGAGTACCTGGACAGCCTGGACCCGCACCACTGGTTCGACATCCGGCTCGCCAGCGAAGAAGCCGCCCTGCAGCTCGAGCAGATCAAGGAAAGCCTGGCCCAGAAGAGGCAGGAATTCGAGCGCATGTTCGAGGAGAAGAAGAAGAAGCTCACCAGCGGCGACGAGCTCCCGCCCGGCGTGATCAAAATGGTCAAGGTGTACCTGGCCGTCAAGCGCCGGCTGCAGCCGGGCGACAAGATGGCGGGGCGCCACGGCAACAAGGGGGTCATATCCAAGATCGTGCCGGTGGAGGACATGCCCTACATGGCCGACGGCACGCCCGTAGACATCGTGCTCAATCCTTTGGGGGTGCCGTCGCGCATGAACGTCGGCCAGATCCTGGAAACCCATCTCGGCTGGGCCGCCAAGGGGCTGGGCCTCAAGATCGGCGAGATGCTCAAGGCCCATGCCAAGATCGCGGACCTGCGCAAGGCGCTCAACCTGATTTACAACTCGAGCGGGCGGCAGGAAGACCTGTCCCAGCTCTCCGACCAGGAGGTGCTGGAGCTCGCCCACAACCTCAAGCACGGCGTGCCGTTCGCCACGCCGGTTTTCGACGGGGCTACCGAGGAGGAGATCAAGTCGATGCTGGAGCTGGCCGGGTTGCCGCGCTCGGGCCAGGTGACCCTGTACGACGGTCGCACGGGGGATCCGTTCGACCGCCAGGTAACGGTGGGCTACATGCACATGTTGAAGCTCCACCATCTGGTGGACGACAAGATGCACGCCCGCTCCACCGGCCCCTACAGCCTGGTGACCCAGCAGCCCCTCGGCGGCAAGGCCCAGTTCGGGGGACAGCGCTTCGGCGAAATGGAGGTGTGGGCGCTGGAAGCCTACGGAGCGGCCTACACGCTGCAGGAGATGCTCACCGTCAAGTCGGACGACGTCACCGGCCGGACCAAGGTCTACGAGAACATCGTCAAGGGGGAGCACAAGATCGATGCCGGCATGCCCGAGTCGTTCAACGTGCTGGTGAAGGAGATCCGCTCCCTCGCCATCGACATCGATCTGGAGCGGTACTGACGTGGGCACGGACCGCAGGCGCGCGCAGGCACAGGGGCTTTCGCATCGTCATCCCTCCTGGTTCTTGCGCTGCCTGCGGCGGAGATTTTCGAATTGTTGCGTTGACGCGCCATCGGAGACGCTATGAAAGCACTGCTGGATCTGTTCAAGCAGGTCACCCAGGAAGAGGAATTCGACGCCATCAAGATCGGCCTGGCGTCGCCCGAGAAGATCCGTTCCTGGTCTTACGGGGAGGTCAAGAAGCCCGAGACCATCAACTACCGCACGTTCAAGCCGGAGCGGGACGGGCTGTTCTGCGCCAAGATCTTCGGTCCCGTCAAGGATTACGAGTGCCTGTGCGGCAAGTACAAGCGGCTCAAGCATCGCGGCGTGATCTGCGAGAAGTGCGGCGTCGAGGTGACCCTGTCCAAGGTGCGCCGCGAGCGCATGGGCCACATTGAGCTCGCCTCGCCCGTGGCCCACATCTGGTTCCTCAAATCCCTGCCTTCGCGCATGGGGATGGTGCTGGACATGACATTGCGCGACATCGAGCGCGTCCTGTACTTCGAGGCCTACGTGGTGGTGGACCCGGGCCTCACCCCGCTGCACCGCGGCCAGCTACTGACGGAGGACGATTACCTCAGCAAGGTGGAAGAATACGGGGACGATTTCACCGCCCAGATGGGCGCCGAGGGTGTCCGCGAGCTGCTGCGCACCCTTGACCTCAACAAGGAGATCGAAAAGCTGCGCCAGGAGCTGGAAGCCACGGGCTCCGACTCCAAGATCAAGAAAATCGCCAAGCGCCTGAAGGTGCTGGAAGCCTTCCAGAAGTCCGGGATCAAGCCGGAATGGATGATCTTGGAAGTGTTGCCCGTGCTGCCGCCGGAGCTGCGGCCGCTGGTGCCCCTGGACGGCGGGCGCTTCGCCACCTCCGACCTGAACGACCTCTACCGCCGCGTGATCAACCGCAACAACCGCCTAAAACGGCTGCTGGAGCTGAAGGCTCCGGACATCATCGTGCGCAACGAGAAGCGTATGCTCCAGGAGGCGGTGGATTCGCTGCTCGACAACGGCCGCCGCGGCAAGGCCATGACCGGCGCCAACAAGCGCCCGCTCAAGTCCCTGGCTGACATGATCAAGGGCAAGGGCGGCCGTTTCCGTCAGAATCTGCTGGGCAAGCGGGTGGACTACTCGGGCCGCTCGGTGATCGTGGTGGGGCCCCAGTTGAAGCTCCATCAGTGCGGCCTGCCCAAGAAGATGGCGCTGGAGCTGTTCAAGCCGTTCATCTTCCACAAGCTGGAAGTGCTGGGGCTCGCCACCACCATCAAGGCGGCGAAGCGCATGGTGGAACAGGAAGCCCCCGAGGTGTGGGACATCCTGGAAGAGGTGATCCGCGAGCATCCGGTGCTGCTCAACCGCGCGCCCACCCTGCACCGCCTCGGCATCCAGGCGTTCGAGCCGGTGCTGATCGAGGGCAAGGCGATCCAGCTCCATCCGCTGGTGTGCACGGCGTTCAACGCCGACTTCGACGGCGACCAGATGGCGGTGCACGTGCCCCTGTCTCTGGAAGCGCAGATGGAGGCGCGCACCCTCATGCTCTCCTCCAACAACATCCTGTCCCCGGCCAACGGCGAGCCGATCATCGTTCCTTCCCAGGACATCGTGCTGGGCCTGTACTACATGACGCGGGAGAAGATCGGCGCCATGGGCGAGGGCATGGCCTTCGCCGACGTGGCCGAGGTGGCGCGCGCCTACGAGACCAGGCAGGTGGAGCTCGGCGCGCGCATCAAGGTGCGCATCCGCGAGTACGAGATCGGACCCGATGGCGACAAGCGGGAGAAGTGGACCCGTTACGACACCACGGTGGGCCGGGCGCTGCTCTCGGAGCTTCTGCCCGCTGGCTTGCCGTTCCAGTTGATCGACAAGCCGCTCAAGAAGAAGGAGATCTCCAGGCTGATCAACATGAGCTTCCGCCGCTGCGGCTTGCGCGAAACGGTGATCTTCGCCGACCAGCTCATGTACACGGGCTTCTCCCTGGCGACGCGCGCGGGGCTTTCGATTTGCGTCGACGACATGCTGGTGCCACCCCAGAAGTCCGAGATCATCGCCCAAGCCGAGAAGGAGGTGCAGGAGATCGAGGCCCAGTACACCTCGGGCCTGGTGACCCAGGGGGAGCGCTACAACAAAGTGGTGGACATCTGGGGTCGGGCGGCCGACCAGGTGGCCAAGGCGATGATGGACCAGCTTGGCCAGGAGCAGGTCATGCAATGGGACCCGAGGAAGAAGCAGCGGGTCCCGATGACCGACAAGAAGGGCAACGTGGTCACCCAGGAGTCGTTCAACTCCATCTACATGATGGCCGACTCCGGCGCCAGGGGCTCGGCGGCCCAGATCCGGCAGCTTGCCGGCATGCGGGGATTGATGGCCAAGCCCGACGGATCCATCATCGAGACCCCGATTACCGCCAACTTCCGCGAGGGCCTGAACGTCCTGCAGTACTTCATCTCCACCCACGGCGCGCGCAAGGGCCTGGCGGACACGGCGCTCAAGACCGCCAATTCCGGCTATCTGACGCGGCGTCTGGTGGACGTGACCCAGGATCTGGTGGTCACGGAGGCCGATTGCGGCACCACCAACGGTTTCTCCATGAAGGCGCTGGTGGAGGGCGGGGAGGTGGTAGAGCCCTTGCGCGAGCGCATCCTCGGGCGCGTCACCGCGGTGGACGTCATCAACCCGGACACGGGCGATGTCCTGGTTCCCGCCGGGACGCTGCTGGACGAGAACCTGGTGGACCAGGTCGAGGCGCTGGGCGTCGACGAGGTGCGGGTGCGCACGCCGCTCACCTGCGAGACCCGCTGGGGCCTGTGCGCCAAGTGCTATGGGCGCGATCTCGGGCGCGGGACCCTGGTCAACGTGGGCGAGGCCGTGGGGGTCATCGCCGCCCAGTCGATCGGCGAGCCGGGAACCCAGCTCACCATGCGCACGTTCCACATCGGCGGCGCCGCGTCGCGAACCACCGCGGCGAGCCACGTGGAAAGCAAATCCAACGGCACGGTGCGCTTCTCCGCGGGCATGCGCTACGTGACCAACGCCCGGGGCGAGCAGGTGGTGATCTCGCGCAATGGCGAGGTGCTCATCCAGGACGAGGGCGGTCGCGAGCGCGAGCGGCACAAGATTCCGTACGGCGCGACACTGCTGGTCAAGGACGGCCAGACGGTGAAGGCCGGCACGATGCTTGCCAACTGGGATCCCCACACTCGGCCGATCATCACTGAGTACGCGGGCACCATCAAGTTCGAAAACGTGGAAGAAGGCGTGACCGTGGCTCGCCAGATCGACGAGGTCACGGGGCTTTCGACCCTGGTGGTGATCGATCCCAAGCGGCGCGGCGTGGCCCAGACCAAGGGATTGCGGCCCCTGGTCAAGCTGCTGGACAGGGACGGCCAGGAGGTGAGAGTGGCCGGCACCGACGTGCCGGTCACCATCACCTTCCAGATCGGCTCCATCATCACGGTGCGCGACGGGCAGGAAGTGGGCGTCGGGGAAGTGCTGGCGCGCATTCCCCAGGAGACCTCCAAGACACGCGACATCACCGGCGGCTTGCCGCGGGTGGCGGAGCTGTTCGAAGCGCGCTCGCCCAAAGACGCCGGCATGCTGGCGGAGGTCACCGGTACCGTCTCCTTCGGCAAGGACACCAAGGGCAAGCAACGGTTGGTGATCACCGATCTGGACGGGGTGGCCCATGAGTTCCTGATACCGAAGGACAAGCATGTCCTGGTGCACGACGGCCAGGTGGTGAACAAGGGCGAGATGATCGTGGACGGCCCGAAGGATCCCCACGATATCCTGCGCCTGCAGGGCGTGGAGGAGCTGGCCCGTTACGTCATCGACGAGGTGCAGGACGTCTATCGGTTGCAGGGCGTGAAGATCAACGACAAGCACATCGAGGTGATCGTGCGGCAGATGCTGCGTCGGGTGCAGATCGCCGACGCCGGCGACAGCAAGTTCATCCCCGGCGAGCAGGTGGAGCGCGCCGAGGTGCTGGAGGAAAACGAGCGGCTGGAGGCCGAGGGCAAGAAGCCCGCGACCTACGAATACATGCTGCTCGGCATCACCAAGGCCTCGCTCTCCACCGATTCGTTCATCTCCGCGGCCTCCTTCCAGGAGACGACCCGCGTGCTCACCGAGGCGGCGATCATGGGCAAGCGGGACGAGCTGCGCGGGCTCAAGGAGAACGTCATCGTCGGCCGCCTCATACCGGCGGGAACGGGCCTCGCCTACCACAACCTGCGGCGCCGGCAGGCGCTGGGGGCAGAGGTGGCCGAGGGGGCCGAGGCGCTGGAAACCGAGGGAGGACAGGCCCAGGACCAGGCGCACGTTGCTTGACAGCGCGTTGTTAACCCCATAAAATTCACAGTCTTTTTCGGGTGGCCGGGCTCGCTTGCCGGCCCTCTCGAAGGCGGCTGAATTCGGTGAGGACGGGACGGCATTCATGCCGTCCCGGCTTTTTGGAACGTCAGGCGCGGTCGGGCGCTAACCAGATGCCCGGCGCTCGGTTTCGGCAAACAAGGTCAACCATGCCAACAGTCAACCAGCTGGTACGCAAGCCCCGCGAGCCCAAGCGGGCGAAGAGCAAGGTGCCGGCGCTCGAGGGCTGCCCCCAGAAGCGCGGCGTTTGCACGCGTGTCTATACCACGACGCCGAAAAAGCCTAACTCGGCGCTGCGCAAAGTGGCCAAAGTGCGCCTGACCAACGGCTACGAAGTCATCGGCTACATCGGCGGGGAAGGGCACAATCTCCAGGAACATTCCGTGGTCCTGATCCGCGGGGGACGGGTTAAGGACCTGCCCGGGGTCCGCTACCACATCGTCCGCGGCAGCCTAGACACCGCCGGCGTCAAGGACCGCAAGCAGGGCCGCTCCAAGTACGGGGCGAAGCGGCCGAAGTCCGCCTGAGGGCCGCAACCCAAGGACAGGTGTAAGGAAGCGCTATGCCGCGACGCAGAGAAGTTCCGAAACGCGAAGTTCTTCCGGATCCGAAGTTCGGGAACCAGGAAGTAGCCAAGTTCATCAACGTGATCATGACCCGGGGCAAGAAATCGGTCGCCGAGCGCATCGTCTACGGCGCGCTGGAGCAAATACAGAAACGCTCGGGCAAGGACCCGCTGGAGGTTTTCTCCCAGGCGCTCGCCAACGTGCGGCCGATGGTGGAGGTGAAGAGCCGGCGCGTCGGCGGGGCCAACTATCAGGTGCCGGTGGAAGTGCGCCCGGTGCGCCGCACCGCGCTGGCGATGCGCTGGATCCGCGACGCGGCGCGCAAGCGCGGCGAGAAGTCCATGGGCCTGCGGCTGGCTAACGAGCTTAGCGAGGCGGCGGAGGGCCGCGGCGGCGCCGTGAAGAAGCGCGAGGAAGTGCATCGCATGGCCGAGGCCAACAAGGCTTTCAGTCACTACCGGTTTTAACGTCCAACCAGGAAGTCTTCAGCAGTGCCACGCACAACCCCCATCCAGCGCTATCGCAACATCGGCATCAGCGCCCACATCGATGCCGGCAAGACCACGACCACCGAGCGCATCCTGTTCTATACGGGTGTCTCCCACAAGATCGGGGAGGTGCACGACGGCGCCGCGGTCATGGACTGGATGGAGCAGGAGCGGGAGCGCGGGATCACCATCACCTCGGCCGCCACCACCTGCTTCTGGAAGGGCATGGACCAGAACTATCCGGAGCACCGGATCAACATCATCGACACGCCGGGGCACGTGGACTTCACCATCGAGGTGGAGCGCTCGATGCGGGTGCTCGACGGCGCGTGCATGGTCTACTGCGCGGTGGGCGGCGTGCAGCCCCAGTCCGAGACGGTCTGGCGCCAGGCCAACAAGTACCGCGTGCCCCGGCTGGCTTTCGTCAACAAGATGGATCGGCAGGGAGCCGACTTCTTCAGGGTCTTCGAGCAGATGAGGGCCCGGCTCAAGGCCAACCCGGTTCCGATCCAGATTCCGATCGGAGCCGAAGAGAAGTTCGAAGGCGTGGTCGACCTGGTGCGCATGAAGGCGATCTACTGGGACGATTCCACCCAAGGGATGAAGTTCGAGCTCAAGGACATCCCGGGGAGCCTGCGGGACCAGGCCCAGGAGTGGCGCGACAAGATGGTGGAGAGCGCCGCCGAGGCCGACGAGGAGCTGATGAACAAATATCTCGAGGAAGGGGATCTCTCCGTCGAGGACATCAAGAAAGGGCTGCGCAGCCGCACCATTTCGTTCGAAATCGTGCCCATGCTGTGCGGTTCCGCGTTCAAGAACAAGGGCGTGCAGGCCATGCTGGATGCGGTGATCGACTACCTGCCGTCGCCAGCCGACATTCCCCCGGTCAAGGGCGTGCTGGAAAACGGCCAGCCTGGCGAGCGGGAAGCGAAGGACGAGGCTCCGTTCTCGGCCCTCGCGTTCAAGATCATGACCGACCCGTACGTGGGCCAGCTCACCTTCCTGCGCGTCTATTCCGGGGTCCTCAATTCGGGCGACACCGTCTTCAACCCGGTCAAGGGGAAGAAGGAGCGCATCGGGCGCCTGCTGCAGATGCACGCCAACGAGCGCGCCGAGATCAAGGAGGTCCGGGCGGGAGACATCGCGGCGGTGGTGGGGCTCAAGGACGCGTCCACCGGCGATACCCTGTGCGATCCGAACAACGTTATCACCCTCGAGCGCATGGAGTTCCCGGAGCCGGTGATCCACGTGGCAGTGGAGCCGAAGACCAAGGCGGACCAGGAAAAGATGGGCATCGCCCTCTCCCGTCTGGCCCAGGAGGATCCGTCGTTTCGCGTACGCACCGACGAAGAATCCGGCCAGACCATCATCTCCGGCATGGGCGAGCTGCACCTGGAGATCATCGTGGACAGGATGCGGCGGGAGTTCGGCGTCGAGGCCAACGTCGGCGCTCCCCAGGTCGCCTACCGGGAAACCATCAAGAAGGCCGCCGAGGCCGAGGGCAAGTTCATCAAGCAGACCGGAGGCCGCGGCCAGTACGGCCACGTGTGGCTGCGGGTGGAGCCCAACGGGCCCGGCAAGGGCTTCGAGTTCGTCGACGCCATCAAGGGCGGCGTCGTTCCGCGGGAGTATATCCCGGCGGTGCAGAAGGGGCTGGAGGACACGCTGCCCAACGGCGTGCTGGCCGGCTTCCCGATCGTGGACGTCAAAGTCACGCTGTTCGACGGCTCCTATCACGAAGTGGACTCGAACGAGAACGCCTTCAAGATGGCGGCCTCCATCGGCTTCAAGGAGGCGCTCAGGAAAGCGAACCCGACGCTGCTCGAGCCCATGATGGCGGTGGAGGTCGAGACTCCCGAGGAATTCATGGGCAACGTCATGGGCGACCTGTCCTCCCGCCGTGGCATCGTGCAGGGCATGGAGGACCGACCTGGCTTCAAGGTGGTCCGCGCCGAGGTGCCGCTTGCCGAGATGTTCGGCTACTCCACCACGCTGCGCTCGCTTACCCAGGGCCGCGCCACGTACACGATGGAGTTCAAGCACTACGCCGAGGCGCCCCGCAACGTCGCGGAAGCGATCATCAACAAGAAATAGTCGTCGGAAGGAAACAGTCATGGCCAAGGAGAAATTTGAGCGCAAGAAGCCGCATGTGAACGTAGGCACGATTGGGCACGTGGATCATGGCAAG
>NZ_JBQACR010000259.1:0-303 GCF_051905455.1 Pelomicrobium sp. G1 | reverse complement strand
CCCCGCGGTGCGGGCCTTCGTTCAGGTGGGGCCTCAATGGAGAGAGGTGCCCACCGCGGAGCCCCCAGAAGCGCGCCTGACCGAGGGCATGGTCATTCCCCTTGAAGAGCGGATCACGGTGGAGAGGGTCGTAGACATCCAGGTCGAAGACTATTTCGAGCTCCTGCCCGGCTACATGCATGTGAAGTTCGACAACACCATGCTGGTGGCGCTGGGATCGGAGCCCAAGGACGAGAGAGAAATCGTGGAGCGCACCGATAACTATTACGTGCACCTGAAGCCTCATGGTGCGGACGACGAGCG
>NZ_JBQACR010000258.1:0-303 GCF_051905455.1 Pelomicrobium sp. G1 | reverse complement strand
CTCCACACGCTTGTATTCGCACGAGAATTTTTCCTGGCCCGGGCTCGGGGACCGGCAGCTCCACGGGGACCAACGGATGGCCCGGGATTTGCAATTGCATCCCATACATCTTGCCGTTTCGATCCCCTCGCCCCATATGAGCCCTCCTTCCTGGCTGACGTTGAAGATCTTAGGCGCCCGGCTTCCCGAGCGCCAGGCGCCTGCCGGGACGGGCTCGGCCTTAGAGGCGCCCCGTGACGGGATTGTACCGTTTCCTTTCGACATTTCCTCCTACCCCCTCCCCCCCCCTCCCCCCCCCCCCCC
>NZ_JBQACR010000257.1:0-303 GCF_051905455.1 Pelomicrobium sp. G1 | reverse complement strand
ATCAAGAGCGGTCCAAGGGCCAGCCCCTACTCCCGGCCCATGAGCCGCTGCAGGCCGTCTCCGCCGAGACCCGCGCTCAACCCGAGCAGAGTGTGGGTGATCACCATCCCGAGGATGAACATCCTGCCATAGAAGACCGCCCTACCGGGCGTAGGGGCCTTGGTGACATAGGCCGGCGACACCGGGATGGCCGCAAGCGCCACCGGGTTGAAGGCGAACAGGAACCCGATCGCCAGGCCGCCAGCGAGGCGAGGCTCGCCTGTTCCAGCGTCTGACGCAGCGATTTAGCGTCCATCATTCGCC
>NZ_JBQACR010000256.1:0-304 GCF_051905455.1 Pelomicrobium sp. G1 | reverse complement strand
GGAGGAGAAGCGGCGGCTGGTGAACGAGAACAATCGGGCGATCCGGGAGCTCGCGCGGGGGTTCATGCAAGAGGTGGCGCTAGAGCAGTGACTCCGTCGGCTCTGGCCGTTGGAATAGAAAACGCCGGGGTAATAGGCCAAGACCCTGGTGTGTCCGGTCAATTCCGGCGCAACGAATCCGTCGCGTCCCAGCCGCCGCCCGGCGCAATAAAGAAGCCTACGTTAAAATAGGGGGAATCCAAACCTCGCCGCAGTGAGCGCCCTCGCCGGTGTCCGTCCCGCCGCCGATCCACTGAGCCGGGAC
>NZ_JBQACR010000255.1:0-304 GCF_051905455.1 Pelomicrobium sp. G1 | reverse complement strand
GGCTTGGTCGATCGCCTTCACCACGACGTGGTGATGAGGGGAGAGCTCGCACACGGGGTCCGCGTTGGCCGGGTCTCCGGTGAGGAGGTAGGCCTGGCAGCGGCAGCCGCCGAAGTCCTTCAGCCGCTCGGGACAGGAGCGGCAGGGCGCCTTCATCCACCCTTCGCCCCGGTATCGGTTGAACCCGGGGGACTCGTACCAGATCCACTGGAGGCTTGCCTCCCGCACGCTGGGGAAGGTGAGCCCGCGAAGCCCGCGCGCCTCGTGGCAAGGGAGCACCACCCCGTCGGGACAGACGCACATG
>NZ_JBQACR010000254.1:0-305 GCF_051905455.1 Pelomicrobium sp. G1 | reverse complement strand
CCCCCAAACAAAGCAGCAAGAAACAATGTCAAGGCAATCGCTGCTTTGCCGTGCCCTGAAGAAACCACGGTGGGCGTAATCATTTTTCGCTTGAAGTAAGGGGGCACTTCTCTGCGGGGAGGGACCATCGCGCGCTGAAGCACGCCGCTGTATGCTTAGGCATGGGCTGATCCCGATCTTTCTGTCACCTAGCATCCAAGCATTTCCGCCGAACTCATTTTGAGTCGAGGAGAACCGCTATGCTCACAAAATCAAGGCAGTACATTGATCCAAAAAAAGCGACATCATTTATCGCCCCTCTAGCG
>NZ_JBQACR010000253.1:0-305 GCF_051905455.1 Pelomicrobium sp. G1 | reverse complement strand
ATTGGCGCGCAGATCGCAACGCTTCTGGTCCAAGAGAGGTGCATGGTTGTTCTGGCAGACACGGATCTTGCGCGTGCTGCCGCTCAGGCTAAAAGCCTCGGCTCCAATGCTTGTGCTATCCAAATGGATGTCCGCAGCAGGCCTACCGTGCGCACAGCAATGGACAAAGTTTTAGAGCAGCATGGAGGCATAGACATTCTGGTCAACAACGCCAGTGTTGTCCGGGCCGCGCCCCTGCTCGAATGCACCGATGAGGACTGGGACGAACTTCTAGCGACCAATCTGTCGGGCGTATATCACTGCTC
>NZ_JBQACR010000252.1:0-305 GCF_051905455.1 Pelomicrobium sp. G1 | reverse complement strand
GTCGTACACGGCTTGCAGCGACACGCCCTGCGGCAGGCCAGAGGAGATTTCCTCCATTTTCGCTTTCAGATTGTGGATCACGTCGAGCGCGTTCTGGCCGTAGCGGGCGACCGCGATGCCTGCCACTACTTCTCCTTCGCCATTCAGCTCGGCGAGGCCGCGCCGCTCGTCCGGCGCCAGTTCGACCCGAGCGATGTGGCTGATCAACACCGGCGCGCCTTTCTCCGCCTTGACCACCAGGTTCTCAATGTCGGAAATGCCGTGCAGATAGCCTCGGCCCCGCACCACGTATTCGGTCTCCGCCA
>NZ_JBQACR010000251.1:0-306 GCF_051905455.1 Pelomicrobium sp. G1 | reverse complement strand
CCCGGTCCACCAGCAGCAGGGCCGCGATCTCGCGGATACGCATCTTCACCGGCGCAAGCCCCACCAGCTCCCGATCGAGCTGATCCAGCACTTCTTGCACGTTGGAAGCGCGGAATTCCGCCTCCAGGTCCACAGCATCCAGCGCTGGCGCTTCGATCTTCTGCTGGGCTTCGCTGCTCATGGCTTGACTATCCCGAAAACGGTCTCATGCGGCCAACACAACCCCCGCCTCCATCTCCCGTCGTTTCTGCGCACCGGCCAGGCGCTGCACCAGGGCAGGGGCGAGGGCGATGGAGGTGACCGGCC
>NZ_JBQACR010000250.1:0-306 GCF_051905455.1 Pelomicrobium sp. G1 | reverse complement strand
GTCTAGAGGGTCCGCCCGGCACGAGCCCGGGGCTCGGGCTTCTGGACCTAGACACGGTGTTGGAGGCGGAAAAGCGGCTCGCCAACGTGCACGGGACACTGGTCTTAGGCGAGGCGCCTGTGACCGGCTACGAGATCCACTGCGGCGTGAGCCGGGGCGCAGCCCTCGCGCGGCCGCTGGTGCGTCTGGACGGCCGTCATGACGGGGCCATCTCGTAGGACGGCCAGATTCTCGGCACTTACCTCCACGGCCTGTTCGAGTCGCGTCCTGCCTGCGATGCGCTGCTCGAATGGGCCGGCCTCGGCG
>NZ_JBQACR010000024.1:0-16950 GCF_051905455.1 Pelomicrobium sp. G1 | reverse complement strand
AAGGTGGCGCGCACCGCCCTGCAGAACGCGGCCTCCATCGCCGGGCTGATCCTCACCACCGACGCCATGGTGGCCGAGCTGCCGAAGGAGGAAAAAGCCACCGCCTCGGCCGGCCACGGCACGGGCGACATGGACTATTGACCGGCACCCGAAGACCTGGCACGGAAGGCCCCGCGTACGCGGGGCTTTTTTTTTATGCCTCTCTACGGACAGGGATGGGCGGGAACGGCCGGGTGGCACACGGTGATGGACCGCAGGTACTCGGCCCACTGGGCGATGACCTCCAGCCTGACGGGGGGCGCGGCGAGGCTGAACGGCGTCACGCGCCAGGCCCGCTGCACCACGTACAACCCCTCGACGCCCTGCACGACCCGGAACAGGGTGATCTCCCCCTGGCCGGATTCGACGAATCGGGTGCAATAAAGCCCCATGTCAGCCGTCGGATAGCCGTTCAAGGTCCCGCTCCCGATCGCGGTCACCTGGACCTGATCGCAGACCCGGCGTGCCTGCTGGCCGATGGAATCGAGATAGCGCTCGAGGGATACGTCCCTGAGCCGCGGGAAGGACTGGACTGTCAACCGGTCCTGCCACGCCTCCAGGGTCTGCCCCGACGGGAGGTATTCCAGCATGCGCAGATCGGGCCAAGTGAGGGACAGGCTCAGCTTCCATCCCGGCGGCCGGGGGACTTCGAAGCGCTCCTCTCCGGCGGCCCGGGCACCCGGGAGGCAGAAAGCTAGCGCCAGCGCCCCCACAGCTCCGGCGAAGGCCCGGGCGCGTCGCCCGAGCGCCGCCCCCGGGCTACGGTCGACCCCGGCCGGGCCCACGTGACCCACGAGCGCCTCCCTTTCCGGCTCCATGACCTTTCCGCTTCCTTCGACCCTGGCCCCGGTCACGATACCATGGCCGCCGGCGTCCGCAGCGTCGGCCACGGAATGCTAAAATGGCGGCCACTCAAGCGGTTCTTCATTCCCCTCCAGAGTGCGCCATGTACGAATCGGACGTGACCAAATTCATCCGGGAGCTCATGGAGAAGAACCCCCACCTCGCGGAGGAGCAGCGCAAGGCCCGCTGCCGCTGGTGGGACAAGAAAATCGACCTGGAGGAGCAGCGGCGCTACAAGGAAGTGCAGGAGCCGATCCGGGGTTACTACTACTATCCGTTGCCCGAGCCGAAGCGGCCCGCCGCGCCACAAGCCCGGGAAGAAAACCAGGCCGCTTGAACTCTGGCTTCAGCGCCGCGCGATCAGATTGAGCACCGCGTCCCCCCGCACGATGGTCAGGGCCAGGGTGCGGTCCGCGTCCTTGAGGGCTTCCCGCAGCTCCGCTACCGACGCAACCCGCCGCTGATTCACGGCGATGATCACGTCGCCCCGGCGCAGCCCCAGCCGCCAAGCCTCCGAATCCCGCTCCACCGAGACCACGCCCACCCCCTGGGGCCGGCCGCCCCGCTCCACGTCCGCCAAGCGGGCGCCGGCGAGCTGGGGCACGGCAACTCCGCCGCTGCCCGGTCCGCCCACCTCCCCGATGCGGCCTGCGAGGGTCAGGGGCCTGCCTTCTCGCAGCACCCGGATCTCCACCCGCTCGCCCACGGGAGTAAGCCCCAGCTCGTTCCTTACCTCGCTCGAAGTGCGCATCGCCCGCCCGTTGATCGAGGTGATGATGTCCCGGGGTTTCAGCCCGGCCTTCTGCGCGGGGGAGCCTTCGGCCACCTCCACCACCACCGCGCCCTCGGCCAGGGGAACGCCCAGGGCCTTGGCGAGATCCGGCGTCAAGTCCTGCACGGTGACCCCCAGCCAGCCCCGGCGCACCTCGCCGAAGCGGATGAGCTGGTCCATGACCCGGCGGGCCATGTTGGAAGGCACCGCGAAGCCGATGCCCACGTTGCCGCCGGAGGGGGCGATAATGGCCGTGTTGATGCCCACCAGCTCGCCCCGGAGATTCACTAGGGCGCCCCCGGAGTTTCCGGGATTGATGGACGCGTCGGTTTGAATGAAGTCCTCGTAGCCCTCCACGTTGATGCCGCTGCGGCCTAGCGCGCTCACGATGCCGGAGGTGGCCGTCTGCCCCAGGCCGAAGGGGTTGCCGATGGCCACTACGAAATCGCCGACCCGCAGCGCGTCGGAGTCGCCGAAAGGGATTGCCTTCAGGTTGTCCGCGTCGATCTTGAGGAGTGCGATGTCCGTGCCCGGGTCGCTGCCCACCAGCCGGGCGTTGAAGCGGCGCCGATCCCGGGTAGTGACTACCACCTGATCCGCCTTTTGGATGACGTGGTGGTTGGTGAGCACGTAACCCTGGGCCGCGTCCACGATGACGCCGGAGCCGGCGCTGATAGTGGGGCGGGGGTCGGGAATGTTGAAGAAGCGGCGGAAGAACGGGTCCCGCAGCAGCGGGTTGTCGTAGTCCTGGGCGCGGGAGATCACCGCGATGTTGACCACGCCAGGCGTCACTTCGGCCAGCATGGGGGCGAGGGTCGGGATCTCCCCCGCGCGGCCTGGGGGCAGCGCCCCGGACACCGTCGGCGGGAGCCAGAGGACCGCGGCCAACGCGGTCCATGCCAGTATCCATGCTTGTCGCTTCACAAAGTCCTCCTCGTGCAGACTGCCGCGAACCCCGGGCGGCCGGGCCGTCGACGCTCCCTCGTGCGCGGGCGCGCTCAAGCTCCCGAGCGCAAGGATTTACCCCAGCGCCCGGCCAAGCTTAACAAATTTTTGCTTCTCGTCAGGTCCCTCGGGCCGGAGCCAGGACCACCGTGACGCCTGACGGCAGAAAGCGACGCCTCGGGCTCCGAGTCCTCGCCGGCCGGGGCGAAGGCGAAGAACCGCGCATCGCCATCAGCGAGCAGGACGGCGTGCGTGCGCTCCATCTGGGGGACGAGCGAGTGCAAAGCGCCATGCGCCTCGCGGACCCCAACGCGCTGGAGCTCGCCTACACCCGGGCGATGATGGCGTTCCTGCTCTTCGTCCCCCATCCGAGGGAAGTGCTGATGATCGGCCTGGGGGGCGGGTCCCTCGCCAAGTTCATCCACCATCGCCTGCCCGGCGTGCGCACCACCGTGGTGGAGCTTCACCCCCGGGTGGTGGCGGCGGCGCGCAGCTTCTTTTATCTGCCGGAGGACGACGAGCGGCTGAAGGTCCAGCTCGGCGACGGGGCGGACTACGTCCGCTCCCACCCCGGGACCGCGGACGCCCTCCTGGTGGATGCCTTCGACGCCCGTTGTCCGGCGCCGGCCCTGGCGGACGCTTCCTTTTTAGCCGATGCGCGGGATGCCCTGCGGGCGGGGGGCGCGCTGGTGTTGAACCTGCTGGGGGACGATCCGGCCCTCCCCCGGCACTTGAAGCGCCTGGAAGCCGCCTTCGGGACGCGACCCCTATGTCTCCAACCGGAGCCCGGGAGCAACGTGGTCGCGCTGGCCCTGCGCGATGCGCCGGCCAGGCTGAGATGGGAAGTATTGAAGCGGCGTGGAAAGGCGCTGGAACAGGCGTTGGGGCTGCCGTTCGGCGCGTTCGTTCGGGCGCTGCGCCAGAGCAGCAACCCCGCCGGGCGCGCCCTGAAGTTCAGTGAAGAATGACCGGCTGGGTCAGCAATCCCTCGAACTCGCCCAGAAACTGGTCCATGGATTCCTGGGAGGGATTCTCGGCCAGCACGTGCTCCATGGACACGCGGATGGTGGAGGCCAGCTCTCCCGTGAGAAACACCCCGCGCCGGGTCTGGCGGTCGATCACTTCCAGGCCGCACTGCATCGGATACTCCACCACGTAGTAGTTCTGGCTACTATAAAGCACGACCATGTGATCCACCTCCGTTGCCGTGAGGCCTTGTCCCCAAATCGGGCGCGCTTCCCCCAAGCTGGCGCGTGGCGTTTCCACCCTATTTCTCCCTTTCCTGCACCCAATTCCTGGTCAAGGTTCTGCCTGTCTCCCGATGAATGCGCAAAGAGCATGCCAGCCCCCGGCCCGCCGGGCCGCCGGAGCGCCCGGGAACCCCTTGTCCAGACCGCCCTCCGGATTCCCCGTAACGTTCTGATGTCAAGCTTTTTTCTTTGACCCCCATCGGGAGCCCTTTGCCGGGGCGCTTCCGCCCTTGGGAAAAAACCGTTCCCGGCCCTTGGAACCAGTGTCGTCGAACGGATCCCGCGTCCAGATCCGCGACACCATCGCCATCCTCTCGACACCTAAGAAGCCCCTCAAGAGGTCGAGAGCGCGGCGATGAGCCGGCCGAGGATCTCCGGCCAGCGGTCGATCACCAAGAAGTGGCCGCCGCCGCAGACCCGCTCCAGCCGCGGCCGCTTCAACCGCCGCTCCAGGGCCAGGGCCGCGGAGAGGGGAATCATCAGGTCCGCGTCCCCGTGCCAGAGCTCGACCGGCACCTCGATCGTCGCCGGATCGAAGCCCCAATCGGCGGCGAGCAACCCCAGGTCCTGGAGGAAGGGCCCGGCGCCGCGCCGCAGTCCCTCGGCCAGATCCTGGGCGAACATAGCGCGCACCGTGGGCCTCGCCAGCACTTCCCGGTCCACCGGGTGGAGGTGGGAGGCGAGCAGATCCAGGTAGCGCCCCGGCTGGGCGCGCCCGAGGGCGGCGGCCGCGCCTAGGGGTGCGTGCAAAAGCCAGGGAAAGCGGGGCGCCAGCCGGAACGCGGCCCGTACTGTCCATGCCATAGGCATGGCGCCGGGCATCGACCCCGGCGGGCCCACGCCGCTCACCACCGCCGCCCCCGCGACGCGTTTCGCAAGCCATGCCGCACAGGCAAGCGCATAAGGGCCGCCGGCGGAGACGCCAGCGACCGCGAAACGTTCGAAGCCCAGCGCATCGACCAGGGCCGCCACGTCCCCGGCCCAATCGGTGAGGCGCCGGGAGGGCAGCGAATCGGAGAGCCCGAACCCCGGCCGCTCCGGCGCCACGATGCGGGCGCCGAGCCGCGCCGCCAGACCCAGGTCCGGATGCCGCTGGTAGCGGGAGCCCGGCAGCCCGTGAAACACCAGCACCGGCACGCCCCCCGGGTCACCGTAGTCGGCGTAGCCGAGGCGGCGGCCGTCGGGCAGGCGCAGGGTGGCGCTCGGCGGGACGGCGAGCGGTTCGGGACTCACGAACAGACCGTCAGTCCTCCGCGAACGCGGGCTGGGGAAATTCCTCGGGGTCGAAGGCTCGGTCGCCCTCGGGCTGGGGCGAGCCGGGCGGCCTCAAGTTGGCGAAGTCGTAAAGCCGCGGGTCGGCGAGGTGGGAGGGCACCACGTTCTGCAGGCTGCGGAACAGGCTTTCGATCCGCCCCGGAAAGCGCTTTTCCCACTCCCGCAGCATCTCCTTCACCGCCTGCCGCTTCAGGTTGGGCTGGGAGCCGCACAGGTTGCAGGGGATGATGGGGAAGCGCCGCTCTTGCGCGTACGCGGCGATGTCCCCCTCGCGGCAGTAGGCGAGAGGCCGGATCACCACGTGCCGGCCGTCGTCGGACGCGAGCTTGGGCGGCATAGCCTTGAGCTTGCCCCCGTAGAACAGGTTGAGGAAGAGGGTCTCCAGGATGTCGTCCCGGTGGTGGCCCAGGGCGATCTTGGTGGCGCCGATCTCCGAGGCGACCCGGTACAGGATGCCGCGGCGCAACCGGGAGCAGAGGGAGCACAGGGTCCTGCCCTCGGGGATGACCCGCTTGACCACGCTATAGGTATCCTGGCGCTCGATGCGGTAGGAAACGCCGCGAGCCGTCAGATATTCCGGCAGCACGTGCTCGGGGAAACCGGGCTGCTTCTGGTCCAGGTTAACCGCGGTGAGCCGGAAGGGGACCGGGGCCTTCTCCTGGAGGGCCAGCAGGACATCCAGCAAGGTGTAGCTGTCCTTGCCTCCCGAGAGGCAGACCATCACGTGATCGCCGGCTTCGATCATCCGGTAGTCGTGGATCGCCTGCCCCACCAGACGGCGCAGGCGCTTGGCCCGCTTGTTCGCCTCGAAATCCTGTTTTCGCGTGTCCGCGCCCATCGTTGTGCTCGCCACCTGCTACCGCCGGCAGTCCCCTGCATTCAAAATGCTATTCTCCCAGAACGAATTGCCCTTGCCTACGCGCCCCGGCGCGGGCTTGCGACTGCCGAACTATTCCCCGGTTCGAACCGCCTAAGGGATTGATTGCCCGTCGCCGGGCAAAGGAGGATCCCCATGACCGCACCCCGCCGCCCCGCTCGCCGCTCCGGGCTGGGAATCGCGGTCCTGGCGCTTTTCTGGGCGAGCCTTTCCTTTTCTCCCGCCACAGAAGCGGCCGAGGCCAACGGCAGCGCCGACGGTCCCAATCCCCTGGCGGCGGTGGTGCGAGTGAAAACCAAGGCGCTACCCGACGCCCGCACCGCGCCTTACCTCGGGCATAGTCGGGAAGGAAGCGGCGTGGTGATCGATCCGAACGGCCTGGTGCTCACCATCGGCTACCTGGTGCTGGAAGCCGACAGCATCGAGGTCACCGATTCCACCGGCAAGACCCACGCCGCCACTCTGATCGCCTACGACCACGCGACAGGTTTCGGGCTGGCGCGCACCGTCACGCCCGTGAGCGTGCCCCCCATCGAGTTAGGCGACGCCAGCCAGCTTAAAGTCCGGGACGAGGTGCTGATCGCGGGCTTCGGCGGACCCTCCGCCACAGCGGTAGGAATGGTGGTTTCCCGGCGCCAGTTCACTGGCGCCTGGGAATACCTGCTGGAGAACGCCATCTTCACCGTGCCCCCCGTGCTCAACTGGGGCGGGGCCGCCCTGATCGGGCAGGACGGGCGGCTATTGGGCATCGGCTCCCTGCTGGTGCCCGACGCCGTCGAGCCGGGGGTGCGCTTTCCCGGCAACATGTTCGTGCCCGTCGACATCTTGAAACCGATCCTGGCCGACCTGCTGGACGACGGTCGGCGCACCGGGCCCCCCAGGCCCTGGCTGGGGCTGTCCACCGAAGAGGTCCAAGGGCGGCTGTTCGTGGTGCGGGTCGCGCCCGAAGGTCCCGCCGACCGGGCCGGCATCCGGCCCAACGACATTGTGACCGGGCTCGACGGGAATCCGCTGGAGAACCAGGCCGACTTCTATCGCAAGCTGTGGGCCAAAGGGCCCGCCGGCACCGCGGTGAAACTGCAGGTGCTCCAGGGCAACCTGCTCAAGGAGATTTCCGTGACTTCCATGAACCGGGAGGAGTACCTCCGTGTCAAGCAAGCCTACTGAACCCTCGCCCCTCCCTCTAGCCGCGGGCCGCTTCCAGCGGCGCCGTTTCCTCGCGGGCGCTATGGGGGCAGGGGCCCTCTTCGCCTCCCCCGCCCTGCTCGCGGCCCTTATCCCCACGCCGCGCCAGACCCGGGGGCCGTTCTATCCCCTCACTTTGCCGCTGGAGAAGGACAACGATCTCGTCACCGTCGCCGGCCGCCCGGGTTTAGCCAGCGGGGAGATCGTGCACGTGGTGGGACGCGTCCTGGACCGGAACGGGCGGCCCGTGCCCAAGGCCCGCATCGAGATCTGGCAGTGCAACGCCTTCGGCCGCTACCACCATCCCCACGACCGCAGCGACCGGCCCATCGATCCCAACTTCCAGGGCTACGGCCAGTTCGTCACGGGAGAGGACGGCGCCTACCGCTTCCGCACCATCAAGCCGGTGCCCTACCCGGGCCGCGCGCCCCACATCCATTTCGCCATCGGCGGCGAGGACTTCTCGCCCCTGGTCACCCAGATGTACGTGGCGGGCGCGCCGGAAAACGAGCGGGATTTCATCCTCAACGCAATCCGCGACCCGAAGGCTCGAGCGAGCCTCATTGTCGCTTTCGACGCCCGCGCCGAAACGGGTGAGCCGGTGGGCGTCTTCGACATCGTGCTGGACCGGGACGGGCCGTTCGAGAAGCGGGGCTGATTCCGGAGGGGGAACGGGGCAAAGGGTTCCGCGGACCGGGCGGCGCGAGCGGTCACCGCGAGCCTATTCTTCAGTCTGGATCGCGATGACGCCCTGCTCCAGGGCGTGGATGATAGCGCATTGGGACAGGGGCCCTTCCATCGGGCAGGTGGCGATCAGGGCTTCGAGGACGCGCCTCAACCGCTGGAGCTTGTCGATGCGCTGGTCCACCTGGGCGAGTCGGGTCTCCACCCAGGCGCGCACCTGGGAGGCGTCCGCACCGGGGAGCCCCCGCAGGTGGATCAGCTCGCCGATTTCCTTGAGGGAAAAACCCAGATCCCGCGCCTGGCGGATGAAGCGGATGCGGAGGACGGTGGCCTCCGGGTAGCGGCGATAGCCCGAGCCCTTCGGCCGGGGAGGCTGCTCGATCAGCCCTTCCCGCTCGTAGAAGCGGATCGTCTCGACGCCGACGCCCGCCCGCCGGGCCACTTCCCCGATGGTCCACCCTTCCATACCCCCTCCTCGCTTGGCGGAGGCAAATTTATTCTGTGTACGTTAGTACAGGGTCAAGGGTGGAAATGTTAATAAATCTTGTTTCCCCTCAGGGCTTGCCGGGAAACGGATCTTCCGGCGTCCCGTCCGCGACCACCACCGGCGGCTGGGGCCGCTCGTTGACGTACAGACGAAAGACGTCGGGCCGGGCGTAGTGACCCACCACGTCGAAGTCGTACTTACCGCGCACGATCTCGCCCAAGTCGAGCTCGGCGGTCAGGATGGCCTCGCCCTCGAAGTCGGGCCCCGCCAGCACCTGCCCCAGGGGCCCCACGATGCAGCTTCCGCCGCGGCTGATCACCGTGTCGGGGTCGTTCCCCTGCACCAGGGTGAAGTCGGCAGGGAAGTCCCGGCGGCGGGTGAACTGGTTGCACGAGAGCACGAAGCAGCGGCCCTCCAAGGCCACGTGCTGCATGGTGGGAAGCCAGGTGGCGCGGCCGTCGGCGGTGGGGGCGCAATAGAGCTGAATGTTCTTCGCGTACATGGCCATGCGCAGGAGCGGCATGTAGTTTTCCCAGCAGATGACGGCCCCGAGGCGCCCGTACGGAGTGTCGAACACCGGCAGGGTGGAGCCGTCCCCGAAGCCCCACACCAGACGCTCCACGGCGGTGGGCATGAGCTTGCGGTGCTTGCCGAGATAGCGGCCCTCGGGTGAAAAGAACAGGACGGTGCAGTAGAGGGTGCCTACCTCCCGCTCGATCACGCCGATCACCAGGTAGAGGCGGTTCTCGCCGGCCACCTGGGCGAGGAAGTCCACGTGGGGGCCCGGCACGTCCACAGCGGAATCGAAGTAGCGGAGGAATTCCTCCCGCCCCTCGGGCGAGCGCATGCCGATGCGGGCGCCGAAGTCCGCGCCCTTGGGATAGGCGGACACGAAGGCCTCGGGAAAGAGGACCACCTTCGCTCCCTTGTCCGCGGCTTCCGCCGCCAGGGCTCGCACCTTCTCCAGGGTGCGGGCCCGGTCGAAGGCGACCGGCGCGGCCTGCACCACCGCCGCCACGAAGCGCTTGTGCCGCTCCTGCGTCATGAAAGCCGGCCCTCCTGCCGCGGCAAAAACTTTCCGGCGTCTCGCCGGGGGGTTTCTGGGCTATGATCGCGTTTTCCCGCGCGAGCCCCCGGCCCCGTCCTTCCAGTGCGCCTGCGGCCGGAGCGGGAACGAAAAAGATTATAGCCCCCGATCATGGACCGAGCCCGGAAAAACGTCCTGGTGCTGGCCGCCTGCCAGGCCCTGCTCTTCACCCACAACGTCATCCTGATTTCCATCAACGGGCTCGCCGGCTTCGCCCTGGCGGAGGTCAAGGCGCTGGCGACGCTGCCCGTCACCGCCTACGTGGTGGGCGGCGCCCTCTCCACCCTGCCCGCGTCCTTCTGGATGAAGCGGGTGGGACGGCGCGCCGGTTTCATGACCGGCGCCGCCTTCGGCTTCGCCGGCGCCGCCGTGTGCACCCTGGCCGTTCACCTGGAAAGCTTCTGGACCCTGTGCCTCGGCACCCTGGTGGCGGGCGTCTACAACGCCTTTGGCCAGTACTATCGTTTCGCTGCGGCGGAGACCGCCAGCCTGGACTTCAAGAGCAAGGCCATCTCGCTGGTGATGGCCGGCGGCATCGCCGGCGGCGTCCTGGGCCCCGAAAGCAGCAAGCTCACCCTGGACCTCCTGTGGGCCCCGTACATGGGATCGTATGCCTCCCTCATGGGGTTTTCGGTCATCGCCATGCTCCTCTCGCGCTTCATCGACATTCCACCCATGGAGGAGCACGAGCGGCGGGTGGCGGGGCGGCCCCTTTCCCGCATCATGGCCCAGCCGGCCTTCGCGGTGGCGGTCCTCTCCGCCATGGTGGGCTACGGCGTTATGAACCTGCTCATGACGGCGACCCCCATCGCCATGACCCAGCACCACCACCCGTACCACGACGCCGCCTTCGTGATCGAATGGCACGTGATCGGCATGTTCGCCCCTTCCTTCGTGACGGGCTCCCTGATCCAGCGCTTTGGCGTCGTGCCCGTCATCCTCACGGGTGTCGCCCTCATGTTCGCCTGCGTGGGCGTGGCGCTGGCGGGGGTCGCGGTCATGAACTTCTGGCTGGCCTTGTTCCTGCTGGGCGTGGGCTGGAACTTCATGTTCGTCGGCGGCACGACCCTGCTCACCGAGACCCACACCCCCGCGGAGCGGGCCAAGACCCAGGGCGTGAACGACTTCCTGATCTTCCTCACCCTGGCCACCTCCTCCTTCTCTTCCGGGGTCCTCATCTCGGGCCAGGGATGGCAGCTCCTCAACCTGTGGTCGCTGCCCTTCCTGCTGGTGACGGGCACCGCGGCAGCGTGGCTGCTCCTGCAGCGGCGGGCGGGCCGCCTGGCGGCGTAAGGCTTTCTCACCACAGAGTTGCTCTGTGGTGATCCGCTACCATCGCCGACAGGAGGATCAGGAGCCCAGTGCCGGCGGCCAGGCCCGGCAGCAGGCCGCCGCGCCGCCATAGCATCACTGCCATGCCCGCCGCGGCGGCGACGAGCCGGAAGGCGAGGGGCGTTTCCGCCAGGATCCCCACCGGAAGCACGATGACCCGCGCCACCAGGGCCGCCAGCATGGCGTAGGTGACGCAGGTGAACCACTGGAACAAGGGACTGTCCAGGCGCAGCCGGCCGGCAAAGGCGACGCCCAGCCCGCGCCACAAATAGGTCCCGACCGTGGCAGCCGCGAGCAGGATCCAGGGCCAGTAGGGGGAGCGGGCCAGATCAGCGGCCATGACGCCGCCACCTCCGCTCCAGCAGGAACGCGGCCGATCCGCCCACGACGCCGCACAGGAGCAGGCTCCATCCGGGCGCAGCCAGATGCACCAGGGGGCCGCTCACCCCGCCGATCAGGAGCGCCAGCCGGCTCGCCCGCTGGCGTACTTCCGCGAACAGGAGCAAGAAGAAAAGTGGGTTCAGGAAAACCAGCCCCAGGGTGACGGACGTGGGCACGTGGCCCGCAGCGAGATAGCCGAGGACCGTCCCGGGCACCGACACGCCCCAGCACACCAGGCCGAAGCCGGTGAAGTACGGCAGCCGCTCCTCCGGCTTGAGCCGAGGGAAGGCGCTCATCATGGAGGCCCAGGTGGTCATGGAGACCAGGTGCACCAGGGCATACAGGAGGCGCCCGTGGTGGGGGCGGGGCACGTGGGGCATGAGGGTGAGGGTCATGGGCAGGAAGCGGGCGGCCGTGAGGGACACGGCGAGAAAGATGGCCAGCCCCGAGGCGCCCACCGCGAACATTTCCACGAACACTACCTGCCCCGGCAGGGCGTAGATGAAGAAGCTGGTGGCGGAAGTCACCCACAAGCCCAGGCCGCTCTCCCGCCCCAAGGCGCCAAAGCCCACCATGCCGGCGAAGAGCACCAGGGCCGGGGCGCCCAGCGCATCCCGGGCCCCGGCCAGCAACCCCCGGCGAATTTCGTTGTCGGACCAGCGCATGCCCGCGATTGTATATGCTTGCGCCGGTAGAGCGAACGACCTATCGTTGGGGGCGATTCCGCGCCTCGACGAGCACCGATTCCGTCCGGAAATCCTCCCGGGGCTCGCGGGCCGGCGGAAAGGAATTCGTTCCACCGTGAAAAGCGCAACGAGGCTCCCGTGCCTTCACCCCCGCGCCTGTCGTTGACCGGGATTCCCCGCCACGAGCGGCCCGCCGCCCTGCTAGCGGGAGCCTACTTCTTCTGCCTGCTGTGCGGCTACTACGTGCTGCGGCCGGTGCGGGACGAAATGGGCATCCAGGGAGGCGTGGAAAACCTGCAGTGGACTTTCACCGCCACCTTCGCCGCCATGCTGGCGGCCACTCCCCTGTTCGGGTGGGCGGTCGCCCGCATCCGGTTGCGCCGGCTGGTGCCCGCCGTGTACCTCTTCTTCGCGGCGCACCTGATCGCCTTCTACCTGGCGCTGGAGGGCGGCGCCCCCAGGGAACTCCTGGCCCGGGGCTTCTTCGTATGGGTGAGCGTGTTCAACCTGTTCGTCGTGTCCGTCTTCTGGAGCTTCATGGCGGATCTTTTCGACAGCGACCAGGCGAAGCGGCTCTTCGGCACTATCGCGGCCGGCGGCAGTCTCGGCGCGGTGACGGGTCCCCTGCTGACGGTGTGGCTGGCGCAGCAACTGGGGCCGGCCAACCTGCTCCTCGTCGCCTGCGCCTTCCTCGCCGGAACCCTGGCCTTCATCGCCGCCCTGTTGCGCTGGTCCGACCGGTCGGCGCGCCCGGGCCCGGTCACGGCCTCCCGGGACCAGCCCGTGGGCGGCGGCGTGCTGGCGGGCTTGACCCTCACCCTGAGCTCGCCCTATCTCCTGGGCATCGGCCTCTACATCGTGCTGTTCACGGCCCTGTCCACCTTTCTCTATTTCGAGCAGGCCCGCATCGTGCGCGACGCCATCGCCACGCCGGGCGGCCGCACCCAGCTCTTCGCCGCCATGGACCTGGCGGTGAACGCCCTCACCCTGGCGGGCCAGATCTTCCTGACCGGCCGCATCCTGGTGCGCTACGGGCTTGGGCTTGCCCTCGCCGCCCTTCCTCTGCTCTCCCTCGCCGGCTTCGCCGTGCTGGCCGTTTTCCCGGTGCTGGGCGTGATCGTCGCCTTCCAGGTGCTGCGGCGGACCTGCAACTTCTTCCTCGCCAAACCGGCGCGGGAAGCGCTTTTCACGGTGATCCCGGTGGAAGAGAAGTACAAAGCCAAGAACTTCATCGACACCGTGGTCTACCGGGGCGGCGACGCGGCGAGCGGCTGGCTGCACACGGCGCTGAGGGCCTTGGGGCTGGGCGCCACGGGCATCTGCCTCGCCGCGCTGCCCCTGGCGGCCCTCTCCCTCGCCCTCGGGATCAGGCTGGGCGCGCGCCACGAGGCCCTGCGCCGGCGCGAGCCATCCACGGTACCCTCCACCGCCGCCATCGCCCAGGAAACCGTCCCATGACCGCTGCTCCTTCTTCCCCCCTGCGGCGCCGCGTGATCCAGGCCCTGGCGGCGGGCGCCGCCCTGGGGCCCGGCGCCCTCGCCCACCCCCCCGAGGGCCGGGAAATCCTGAAACGCCCGATCCCGAGGACCGGCGAGGCGCTTCCGGTGATCGGGCTCGGCACCTACCGCACCTTCGACGTGGGCGCAAGCACCGCCGAACGCGCGCCCCTCCAGGAGGTGCTGCAGCGCTTCGTCCTGCGCGGGGGCACGGTGATCGACAGCTCCCCTATGTACGGGAACGCCGAGACCGTGGTCGGGGATCTCGCCTCCGCGCTCGGGCTGGCGGACCAGCTGTTCTACGCCACCAAGGTCTGGACCACCGGCCGCGAGGCGGGCATCCGCCAGATGGAGCAATCCTTGCGCCGCCTGCGGGTCGCGCGCCTGGACCTTATGCAGATCCACAACCTTCTCGACCTGGAGATCCACCAGCAGACGCTCAAGGCCTGGAAAGCGGAGGGCCGGGTCCGCTACATCGGCGTCACCCACTACCACGAAGGCGCCTACGACGCCTTGGAGCGGATCCTAAAGACCCGGGCGTTCGACTTCGTGCAGCTCAACTATTCCATCGCCGAGCGGGAGGCGGAAAAGCAGCTCCTGCCGCTGGCCGCCGAGACCGGGACCGCGGTCATCGTCAACCGGCCCTTCGCCCAGGCAAACCTGTTCCACCGGGTCAGGGGCAAAAGCGTGCCGGAGTGGGCGGTGGAGTTCGATTGCACGAGCTGGGCCCAGTTTTTCCTCAAGTACATCGTTTCCCACCCGGCGGTCACCTGCGCCATTCCCGCCACCGGAAAGCCTCGACACCTGGAAGACAACATGCTGGCGGGCTACGGCCGGCTGCCGGACGCCGCGATGCGCCGCAGGATGGCGGCCTTCATGGACGCCATTTAGCGCCCCGCGAGCGCAACTCACGCCTCGCCGCGGGCCGGATAATCGTTCCTGGTCACGAAATCGACGGCGTTGAGCACGTCGGCGAAGGAGGGACGGGAGAACGGCATGGAGTTGACCGCCGAGGCGTAGAGCGTCCCGTCCGGCCTCACCAGAAATAGCCCCGGCTCGGAGAATTCCGCCGGTTCGCCTTCCTTGATGCCGCGGGAGATGAACAGGCCCCATTCCCGGGCTTTGGAGATGGTCAAGCCGTAACCGATCCTGAGCCGCTCCAGCCCCCACTCTTGCTTCGTCCGCAGGGCGCGCTCGCGGTCGTCGCAACTGATGGCGATCGCCTCCACGCCGCGGGCGGTGAACTCGGGAATCTTGCCGTTCAGGTCGCGCAGGTAGGACTTGCAGATCGGGCAGTGAAGCCCGCGGTAAAACACCAGCATGGTGAAGTGCCGGGGGCTTTGGTTGGCGAGTCTCCAGGTTCCGGCGTTCAGGGTTTCCACTTGTAGGTCAGGGACGGGTTGACGGGGTTTGAGCTGGGGCATGTCTTTCTCCTTGGCTGGCCGAGCAGCAGTGGGGAGCGCTTTAGCGCACCGCAGCGGCGCTTTCGGACAGGGACAGTGCGCTTCGCTGCGCTCTACGCACCGTGCTCGATTTTAAGACGGGTCTAATTCACCCGAAAACCAGGCGTCGGGTTACGCGAAATGCCGCTGCAGCGCCTTCAGAAGGGCCTGGTAGATCGGGTTGCAGAAGGCGCCGACGGCGCCGGGATCGGCCGACTCGTAGGTCGAGCTCCATTCGATGAAAGTGGTGTCGTTTTCCGTGATGGGCAGGACGCGCACGCGTCCCACGTAGTTGCTCACCGCCCCCTTGGCGACCGGCCCGGGCCCGTCGTCGATGCTGTAGGCGAGGGAACGCTCCAGGTCGTCCAGGGCGAGCAGGGTCTCGTGGAAGGCGTCGTTGAGGATGCGCCTGGCGCCGATCTGATCCCCCTTGCGATCCCCCACCGCCACCGCCTTGGTCACGACCTGGGGCGCCCAGGACAGATCGTGAAAGTTGCGCACGGTGGCCCATACCTTCTCGCAGGGGGCGTTGATGACCGCGGAGTTGTAGCATTTACCCATGATTGCGCTCCTATCTCGTGATAGCCAACGATGAAACAAGCTGCGAAGCCCAGAGCTCTCTCAAGGCCTCAAGTCGGATTCGACCCGAAGGCCGTCGAGGAATTTGTTGAAGCCGTTGAATAGATCGACGACCGCCATGAGTTCGGTGACCTCGGCGTCGCCGAAGCCCATGGCCTTCAACGTCGCGGTATGGGCGTTGATGCAGTACTCACATCCGTTGGTCGCCGACACGACCAGGGCGATGATCTCCTTGGTTTTGCGGTCCAACGTCCCGGGACCCATGATGACCTTAAGGCGCTCCCACGTGGCGCGCAAGTAGGCAGGATGATTTGCCATGGCCTTAAAGAGATTGGGCACGAAAGGAAGCCCAAACGCCTTCTTGATCTCGTCATAGACCAGCTTGACGTCGTGGTTGGCTGCGGTCTCTTCCACGTAGGACACGGTTGCCATCTTGCTTTCTCCTCGACCTTGAGTTGATAAGTTCCTTCCAAGCGGAAGGCGCCTATACTCTAGTCCAGGCATTCAGCACGAACTATCATTAAAAATACAGAATTCTTGTGCGAACGTCCAAAACTAGAGTGATGTCATGGATGTATTGACGGATATCCTGCGCTCCCTGCGCCTGGCCGGCGGGGTCTATTTCCGCTGCGAATTCAGGGCACCCTGGGGCATGGGAATCGGACCCCAGCCGGTCGCCGAGTTCCATGTGGTGGTCCGGGGAAGCTGCTGGCTTCGCCTGCCCGGTAAGCCCGCGCCGATTCCCTTGCGTGGCGGTGACCTGGCGGTTTTTCTCCGGGGTGACCCCCATGAGCTGATCGATGCGCCGGAGAGCGAAGCGATTCCCGCCGAAAAGCTCCTGGCGGATCAGGACCTGGAGGGCTATGGGCCCGTCGCCCACGGCGGAGGAGGCGCCCTGACGACGATTCTGTGCGGCTACTTCAAGTTCGACCGCGACACCAGGCATCCGCTGCTGGCGGCCCTGCCGCCTTTCATCCTCATCCGCGGGGCCGACAGCCATGACTTCAGCGGACTCAAGACGACGTTGGACCTCATGCTCCAGGAGACGAAGGCAGGGCGCCCCGGCGCGGAGGCGGTGGTCGATCGGCTCGCGGAGGCTTTGTTCATCCTTATGCTGCGGGCCTACATCCAGCAGTCCCCCGCGCCGCCGGGGATGCTCGCGGCGCTCACGGATCGCCAGATCGCCGCGGCCCTCGCACACCTACACCGAGCTCCTGAGCAGTCCTGGACCCTGGTCTCGCTGGCCGCCCGCGTCGGCATGTCCCGTTCGGCCCTTGCCGCCCGCTTCAAGCAACTGGTCGGTCAGCCGCCCATGGAATACCTGACCCTCTGGCGCATGCAAAAGGCGCGGGAGCTGCTGGCCGAGACGCGCCTTTCTACAGCGGTAGTGGCGGAGAAGGTGGGCTACCGGTCGGAGGCCGCCTTCGGCAAGGTCTTCAAGAAGATCACGGGAATCGGGCCGGGCGCTTTTCGTCGACAAGAGGGCACACCGGTGGCGATGGTTCATAAAGGGCGTAGCGCCGCAGCCGTCGCCCGTCCTGGGTCTTGAGCTTGCGGTTGGAGCGATGCGGCGCAATGAGCTCCACGCCC
>NZ_JBQACR010000249.1:0-306 GCF_051905455.1 Pelomicrobium sp. G1 | reverse complement strand
GACATGCACACGTTAGCCGTCACCTATGACGGGAAATACGTGGTAGGCGTGTTCAGCGGTTACCAGAAAACCGCATCGGGCATTGTCATCATGGACACCAGGACGGACGAGGTGCTGGGTATCCTGCCAAGCGTGGGCGGCCACCACGACTGCGTGATCGTGCCGAAGACCCTGGAGGATCTCCGCTGTAGCCGATGCACGACCACGTGACTTGAGGCGCATCCTCCATGCCGTGGGACAGCGCCAACTCACGGCCCTCACCAGCCCGCGCTCGGCCGGCATCCCTTGCGTACCGGTGCGCGGGCC
>NZ_JBQACR010000248.1:0-309 GCF_051905455.1 Pelomicrobium sp. G1 | reverse complement strand
CCATAAGGCTCATTAGGGTGGAGTCAAGTCCACCAGAAACCAGCGTGACTATTCCCATGTCCTTTGACCCTCCTTCGCAACTCTCATGACGACCCACACAGCGAGGTCGAAGCAGTCAGGGGTATATCCAAGCGAGTAGACATGCCCGATAAAGGTACGCTCCAGCGATTCGTATTTCGGGAGTGCCGGAATAGACGTCATGATTGTTTCGGTTAAACCCATCCAGTGCATATAGGTCAGAACATGAATATCCAGGATCGCGACATGCGTCGCGTATCCGATGTTTCTCAGGAAGAGGCTGGCCTGCTT
>NZ_JBQACR010000247.1:0-309 GCF_051905455.1 Pelomicrobium sp. G1 | reverse complement strand
CAGCTCGAGCCCCATCTCCACGCCGGAGAGGGTGCCCGCTAACATCAGATCGTTAAAGCTGCCCAGATGACCGATGCGGAATACCTTACCCCTGAGCTTTCCCAGGCCGTTGCCCAGGGACATGTCGAAGGCTTCGAGGATCACCTGGCGTAGATGGTCCGCGCTATGCCCCTCGGGCACCAGGACCGCGGTAAGGGAGCTGCTGTATTCCGCCGGGTTCAAGCACAGCACCTCCAGGCCCCAGGCCCGCACGGCGCGCCGGGTCGCCTCCGCGTGCCGGTCGTGGCGAGCGAACACGTTCTCCAGCCC
>NZ_JBQACR010000246.1:0-309 GCF_051905455.1 Pelomicrobium sp. G1 | reverse complement strand
CCTTCAAGCCCGCCCGGGCGGGCGAAAGCCCCCTGCCGTGGACCCGCGCCTATATGTACGCCCCGGCCCGGGACGCCGAAGCGGCGCAGCCGAGCGTAGCCATGCGTCTCGCCTGATCAAGGCGCCCGCCGGGCACGGTTTTTCGGCCAGGCAACGCCAGGCTAGGATCGGCAGAACTCGGCGATGCCGAGGGGCAGGTTCGGGAGCCGCAGGAGCCCCACGATGCCGAATCCCACGATCACCGCGCCCGCGCCGTAGCGCACCCAGGGACGCTGCAGAAAACCCTTCAGGCTCCCGGCGAACCAGCCC
>NZ_JBQACR010000245.1:0-310 GCF_051905455.1 Pelomicrobium sp. G1 | reverse complement strand
CTCCCGCAATCCCTCCTCCAGCGGCGCGCTAGTGGCGTGGAACAGGGGATAGCCGATCATCTCGTAGTAGCCTCCCTGCTCGTGGGGCGTCCACTTGCGGATGACGCCCCACTCGTCCACGTTGATCTCCACGTCCGGGGGCGAAATGCCCATGTCGAAGGGCACCTCTTCGAACTTGAGCGTGCGGAAGCCCGGCGATCCGCCCGGCGGTCCGGCCGAGATGCGCACGAAGTCCAGATCGAGCTTCGCCGCCAGGTCCAGCTCGAAGCTCACGTCGGTGGTCCAAGTGGTGGATCCGGTGCGATAGTCC
>NZ_JBQACR010000244.1:0-310 GCF_051905455.1 Pelomicrobium sp. G1 | reverse complement strand
GTGCTGGCAGTGAGCCTCGCGATCCTCACCCTGATCCTGGTGTTCCAGGACTGGCTCGCCCGCCGCCCGCGGCTCACGGCTTTAGTGCGCAACGCCTTTCTCGCCTACACCCTGTTCTTCCTCGGCTGGTATGCCCTCGCCCAGCTCACGGTGATCAACGTGCTCACTTTCGCCCACTCGGTGATGCGGGAGTTCCGCTGGGAGCATTTCCTGATCGATCCTATGCTGTTCATCCTCTGGTCCTTCGTGGCCGTGACCCTGCTCCTGTGGGGGCGCGGGGTCTACTGCGGCTGGCTGTGCCCTTTCGGAG
>NZ_JBQACR010000243.1:0-310 GCF_051905455.1 Pelomicrobium sp. G1 | reverse complement strand
CGGCTACACCCTGCGCGCGATTGCGCAGGAGCTCGAGCTGTCGGACCGCACGATCGGCAATATCGTGCACGGTCGTGGAAAGAGCCGCCGGGTGGCGGCACATATAGCAGCGCTCCTCGGCCGCCCGGTGTCCCGTCTCTGGCCAGGGAAATACGAGGAGGCCAGATGAGGCCATTCTCAAACAACAGGCGCGCGCTGTCACGCGCCAAGGCCGCCGAAAATTTTGGCGGTGTCCAGGGAGACCTCTTCCAGCGTCTGGAGGAGCCGTCGGACCCTTGCCCGCAGGCAGACCTCGACATCCATTACGAGC
>NZ_JBQACR010000242.1:0-311 GCF_051905455.1 Pelomicrobium sp. G1 | reverse complement strand
GCACCAGCGCTTCCGCCTGCGCCCATGAGATTTCGCCGCGCCGGGCTTTCTTCCATGTCGTGTTGCAGACTTCCGCAACGATGAGATCGGGTGCGATTTCGGGGAAGTAGCAAGGGGGGCGGGACTCGATCGCGGTCGATGGTTCGTCAACCCTTTACCGGAGACGCCATAGTGGTACTCTATGGCGCCGTGACGGTCCAGGCCCGACCTGCTTTGGCCTGACCCCGAGCGACGGTCACCCCAGCGTTGGCCTGTTCATCAGATGATCAATAACCCCAAGACCGCTCTAGCGATCGCCCATGACGTGGTGG
>NZ_JBQACR010000241.1:0-312 GCF_051905455.1 Pelomicrobium sp. G1 | reverse complement strand
CTACCGAGATTAACTGGCCCGGTACCCGAAAGCCCGGGACGTGCGCCGCATATGCCCGGGCCCTCACCGCCGAGCGGCGCTATGGGGACGCCCGGGAGCAGTTTCAGGCGGTGCTGGTGGATCATCCGCGCAACCCGGAGGTGCTGGTGGCTGTGGGACTCCTCGCCATGCAGCTCAAGGACTACGACGCCGCGGCGGGGTATTTTGGCCAGGCACTGGAACTCAATTACCGGGACAAGGACGCGATCCGCTTCTTCCTCGGACATCTCGAGGAGGAGCGCAAGCGCTACGACCAGTCGGCCGCCTGGTACC
>NZ_JBQACR010000240.1:0-312 GCF_051905455.1 Pelomicrobium sp. G1 | reverse complement strand
ACATCTTCCTTGGCCATCTGCCCGCCGGCCTCTCCCTGGACGCGCTGACCGCCGCCACACCCCTGGACGCGGTGAAAACCCAGCTCGCCGCCAGCCGCACCCTGAACGAGATCTTCCGCCAGCCCGGCCTTGCCGAAGCCTCGCCGGGCCCCGCATGGCTCGCCCTCGCCTACGCCGCGGGGGGGCTCATCCTGTGGCGGCAGCGGGTGATCGCCTGGCACGTGCCGGCGGCCTATCTGACCACCCTGGCGCTGGTGGCGGGAATCTTCCACGCCGCCGACCCGGACCGCTACGCCGGGCCCCTGTTCCACC
>NZ_JBQACR010000023.1:0-18513 GCF_051905455.1 Pelomicrobium sp. G1 | reverse complement strand
GCCCGCGGAGTCCAGATCCTGCGCAGTCATCGACCTTTCTCCTTCGCGAATAACGCATCCAGCTTGGCTTCGAAAGCGTGATAGTTCAGGACCTGGTAGAGCTCGTCCCGGGTCTGCATCGCCGAAAGCATCCCGGCCTGGGTACCCTCGCGCCGCAGCATCTCGTAGACGCCCTGCGAGGCCTTCGCCGCCGCACGAAACGCGGACAAGGGGTACAGGGCGATCGCCACGCCGGCGGAGCGCAGCTCCTCCACCGTGTAGAGGGGCGTGCGGCCGAACTCGGTGATGTTGGCGAGGATGGGCACTTTCACCGCCTCGGCGAAGCGGCGATACTGGCCGAGCTCCGTCACCGCTTCGGGAAAGATCATGTCCGCCCCCGCTGCCACGAAGGCGCAGGCGCGCTCGATGGCGGCCTCCAACCCCTCCACCGCCAGGGCATCGGTGCGGGCCATGATGACGAACTGGGGATCGGTGCGGGCGTCCACTGCCGCCTTGATCCGGTCCACCATTTCCTCCACCGAAACGATTTCCTTGCCGGGCCGGTGGCCGCAGCGCTTGGCCTGCACCTGGTCCTCGATGTGGCAGGCCGCTGCGCCGAACTTGACGAGGGATTTCACCGTCCGGGCGATGTTGAACGCGCTGCCGAATCCCGTATCGGCGTCCACCAGCAGGGGTAGCGGGCAGGCATCGGTGATGCGGCGCACATCGGTGAGCACGTCGTCCAGGGTGCTGATCCCCAGGTCCGGCAGCCCTAGAGAAGCGGCGGCGACGCCGCCCCCGGACAGATAGATGGCGCGATAGCCCGCCCGTTGCGCCAGTAAAGCGGAATAGGCGTTGATGGCGCCCACCACCTGCAGGGGCTGTTCCGTCTCTAAAGCGGCCCGGAAGCGGGCGCCCGCCGAAGTCAGGTTGTTCATCAAGTCCTCGTTTTAGTGAATTGATTTTATGAAAATGATACCGGTGAAACGCCCTGCGTACGGCCTGATCGACCGGCCTTCTCTCTGGCAAGGGGCGTACCACCTTCGGCACAACCTAAGGTCATACATTAAAAACTGTGGATAGTTGACTGTTAAAAAGAAAAACAAAAAAGAGCGCATCGCCCTCAGCAGCGCCTGCCGGCGCAATAGGGGTTCCAAGAAGGTTTCACTTCTGGAACGACTCTATTGCATGATTAGGACGTCCAAGCTACCCTCGGGCTCATCCCTTTCGATCCTCGTTCTTGCCCCAAACGTCCCGGCCCCGGGAGGACACGATGGATTTCGCCCCCTTGCCCCCCATCCCGAAGCCCCGCATCTGCGCCATCGGCTCCAGCTTCGTGCGCCTGCTGCCTCCGATTCTTTCTGACTACGAGCTTCAAGCGGAGGTGCGCATCGTCAACCAGGTGTTCGCCGAGGCGCTGGCTAGCGCCCGAAGCCTCATCCAGGCGGGCGAGGTGGACGCGTTCATCTCGGCAGGGGCGAGCGGCGCCTACCTGCGCAGCCGGTTGGAGATGCCGGTGGTCCTGCTTCAGGTCACCGGCTTCGACATCCTCCACGCCTTGCGGAAGGCCCGGGAAGTCTCCCAGCGCATCGCCATCTTCAGCTTCCAGGCGATCCGGGCCGAGCTGGAGGAGGTGAAGGAACTGCTCAACCTGGACATCGAGCAGTGCTACTACACCACTTCCCAGGATGCCCGGGAGCGGGTGAGGGCTTTGGCCGCCAGAGGCTTTCAGGTCATCGTGGGCTCCAGCATGATCACCCGGCTGGCTGAGGAGCAGGGGCTCGCGGGCGTGTTTCTTTACTCCACCCATTCCGCCCGCAAGGCCTTGGAAGACGCGATCGAGATCGCCCGCCTGCAACGCCTCCAGGAAGCCCAGCGGGAATGGCTGAACGGCATTCTGCGGCACCTGCACGAAGGGGTGATCGCCGTGGACATGCAAGGTCGGATCCAGTCGGTCAACCCGGCGATGGAACGGCTGCTAGGGCTCGAGGCGGGGGCGGCCCTGGGCAGACCGGTGCAGGAGGTTGCCCCCGGGCTGGGGCTGGAGCGCACCCTCCAGGGGGGCATGAGCGAGCTGGAGCGCATCCAGCGCATCGGCAACCGCACCGTGGTCACCCATTGCATCCCCATCCGCGCCCACGGCACCCAGACCGGGGCGGTGCTCACCTGCCAGGACTCCAGCGCCATCCAGCGGGTGGACCGCAGCCTCCGTGCCCAGCATCGGCCCCGCAAGTTCGTGGCCAAATACGAGCTGGACCGGATCGTGGGCATCTCCCCCGCCCTCGTCCAAGCGAAGCGTCTCGCCGCCCAGTACGCCAGAACCGATGCCACCGTCCTGATCACGGGAGAGAGCGGCACGGGCAAGGAGCTGCTGGCCCAGGGCATCCACAACGCAAGCCCCCGCCGGCACCATCCCTTCGTCCCCATCAACTGCGCCGCTTTCCCCGAAACTCTGCTCGAGAGCGAGCTGTTCGGCTACGAGGAAGGCGCCTTCACCGGCTCGCGCCGGGGCGGGAAGATCGGGCTGATCGAATCCGCCCATACCGGTACCCTTTTTCTGGACGAGGTGGGGGAGATGCCCCTGACCCTCCAGGCCAAGCTGCTGCGGGTGCTCCAGGAGCGGGAGGTGTTGCGCCTCGGGGCCAACGACCCGACCCCCGTGGACGTGCGGGTCGTGGCCGCCACCAACCGGGACCTGGGGGCGGCGGTGGCGGCGGGCCGCTTCCGGGCCGACCTGTACTACCGCTTGAACATCCTGCACTTGCACCTGCCGCCCTTGCGGGAGCGCCCGGAGGACGTGCCGGTCCTCGCCGCCCATCTGCTGGAGGAGGCTTCTGCGCGGCTTCGGGCGCCTCGGCTCGCCGGCGACCTCTTCCAGGCACTGCTCGGGCCTTTCAAGCGCTATCCCTGGCCGGGAAACGTGCGGGAGATGGAAAACGTGATCGAGCGCTTGGCGGTGCTCTTCACCCATGAAGGGACCCTGGATGCCGCGGGGCTTGCCCGGGTGGCGCCCGAGCTGTTCGCCCCGGACCGAGAATCCTTCCCTACAGAGCGTACCGAGCAGGACGTCGCCCTGCGCTCCCTCCAGCGGGCCCACGAATTGGCCCACATCCACCGGGTCCTGGGAGAGTGCGGGGGAAACCTCACCCGGGCCTCCGCGCGCCTGGGAGTGAGCCGCACCACCCTATGGCGCAAGCTGAAGGCCGGCGGCCTGGGGCAAGGACGAACGAGCGAGCCCCAGAGAGAAAGCTCTTAAAACGCAAAGGACGCGGAGGGCGCAAAAGAAAGGGGGGTCTTTTTCCGTCGAAGTTGTCGCACCCTGCGCGCGCTCCGCGGTGAAAATTTTTTCTTTGTTACCGGTACCGGGCGGTCAGCGCCGGATGGGCTGGGCCAGATACTCCCGGGTCTGCATCTCCAGCAGGCGGCTCGCCGTGCGGCGGAACTCCTGGCTGTTCACCCCTTCCACATAGAGCTGCTCCGGCGCAACCTCCGCCGAGACGATCAGCTTGACCCGGCGGTCGTAGAACACGTCCACCAGCCAGGTCAGGCGCCGGGCCTCGTTGGCCATAGCGGGCGGCATGCGCGGCACGTTGGACAGTAGTACCGTGTGGAAGCGCATGGCGAGATCCAGGTAATCGGCCTGGGACCGGGGCGAGCCGCACAGGACCGGGAAATCGAACCACACCACGCCGCCGGCGCGGCGGCGATAGGGGATCCGGCGCCCCTCCACGTCCAGGGAATGGTGCTCGTCTTCCACGTCCTTGAGCCGCTCAAAATCCTCGGCGAGGAGCGCCTCCGCTTCGGGACCGAGGGGATGGACGTAGGTCCTGACCCGCCCCAAGGCGAGCTGCCGGTAATCCACCGCCCCGTCCAGGGCGATCACGTCGAGCCGCTCCTTGATGTGCTGGATAGCAGGCAGGAAGCTTTCCCGCCGCAATCCGTTCTGGTAGAGCTCGTCGGGATGGGCGTTGGAGGTCATGCAGAACACCACGCCCCGTGCCGTGAGGGCCGGCAGCAGCCGCCCCAGGATCATGGCGTCGGCGATGTCGCTCACGTGGAACTCGTCGAAGCAGATGAGCCGGTAGCGCTTGGCCAGCCGCTGGGCCAGGGCCGCCAACGGGTCCGGCTGCCCTTTCAGCGTCTCCAGCTCCCGGTGCACTTCCCGCATGAAATGGTGGAAATGGACCCGGCGCTTGCGCGTGAGGGGCAGCACCGCGTAGAAGCTGTCCATGAGGAAGCTCTTGCCGCGGCCCACGTCGCCCCAGAGATAGGCGCCCCGGGGCAGAGGGGGATGGATCAGCAGCCGGCGCAGCCGGGTGCTGCGACGCGCCTTATAGGCCACCCATTCCTCATAGAGCTTCTGCAGGTGCTCCACCGCCCGGAGCTGGGCGGGATCGGCGACGAAGCCGCGGCGCGCCAGGGACTGCCGGTAGAGGGTACGCAGGTCCATGCCCGGAGCCCCGGCCGGGTCCAAGGCGCTTTCCTCCAGGGGCTCGAGGGCGCGATCCCGCATGCGGGACGACTACATGTTGAGCGCGCGCTTGTCCACCGCCAGGGCCGCCTCCCGCACCACTTCCGACAGGGACGGATGGGGATGGCAGATGCGGGCGATATCCTCCGCGCTGGCGGAGAACTCCAACGCCATGACCGCTTCGCTGATCAGCTCCGAGGCGTGGGTCCCCACGATGTGCACGCCCAGCACCCGGTCGGTTTGCCCATGGGCCAAGATTTTCACGAACCCGGCCGGCTCCCCCTGCCCCAGCGCCCGGCCGTTGATGGAGAAAGGGAAGCGGCCGCTGCGGTACTTTACCCCTTCCTGCTTGAGCTGCTGCTCGGTCTTGCCCACCCAGGCGATCTCAGGAGCGGTGTAGATCACCCAGGGAATGGCGTCATAGTTCACATGCCCGGCCTGGCCGGCGATGCGCTCGGCCACCATCACTCCCTCGTCCTCGGCCTTGTGGGCCAGCATGGGTCCGCGTACCACGTCGCCGATGGCGTAAACGTTGGGCACCCGGGTGCGGCAGTGCTCGTCCACCTCGATGAAGCCCCGGGCATCGGTGGAAAGCCCGATCGCCTCCAGCCCCAGGCCGTCCGTATTGGGCACCCGGCCCACGGACACGATGAGCCGGTCGACGCCGAGGGATTGCCGGCCCTTGTCGTCCTCGTACTCCACCACCACGGTCCTGCCGTTGCGCTGCACTTCCAGTATTTTCACCCCCAACCGGATGTCCAGCCCCTGCTCCCGGGTGAAGAGCTTCCACGCCTCCTTGGACACCGCCTCGTCCGCCGCCGGGAGGAATTCGGGCAGCGCCTCCAGTAGGGTTACCTGGGCTCCTAACCGGCGCCACACGCTGCCCAGCTCCAAGCCGATCACGCCGGCCCCGATGACCCCGAGCCGCTTGGGGACCGAATCGAAGCTCAAGGCCCCTTCGTTGTCGGCGATGACCTCCTGGTCCACTTCGACCCCCGGGAGATGCCGGGCCTTGGAGCCCGTGGCGACGATCACGTGTCGCGCCTCCACGGTCTGGACGCCATCTTCCCCCGTCACTTCCACCCGGATGGGATTGCCGCCCGAGACGAAGCGCCCATGCCCCTGGAGCCACTCGATCTTGTTTTTCTTGAACAGGGTGGCGATGCCTCCCGTCATCTTCCCCACGATCCGGTCCTTGCGCGCGAGCATCTTGGCGAGATCCACCGTTACCCGCTCCGCCGTGATGCCGTGCTCGGCGAACTTGTGCAGCACCCGCTCGTAGTTCTCGGAAGACTCCAGAAGCGCCTTGGACGGGATGCAGCCTACGTTGAGGCAGGTGCCTCCCAGGGCGGGCTCCCCCCTCGGCGTCCTCCACCGCTCGATGCAGCCCACGGAGAAGCCCAGTTGGGCCGCCCGGATCGCCGCGATGTAGCCACCGGGCCCGGCACCGATCACCAGCACGTCAAAGTTCTTGGCCATGGTTGTTGTTTCTCCAGGTTGCGGAGTCGAAAACGCGAGGGGCCGCCGGTCCGTACCGGGGCCCCCGATCGATCCTCCGGCAAATGGCTGGCGGACCATTTGCCGCCGTCCCGTTCCCCTCTCCCCTGGGGAGAAGGCGAACGTCGTCAAGCACTTTTCAACCGAAGCCCTCCGCCATCCCGAGGCACCAGCACCGCCTTCACACCTCCAAGAGCAAGCGGGCCGGGTCCTCCAGCGCCTCCTTGATGGCCACCAGGGTCAGCACCGCTTCGCGGCCGTCGATCAGGCGGTGATCGTAGGAGAGGGCCAGATAGTTCATGGGGCGAATCGCGATCTGGCCGTTTTCCACCACCGGCCGGTCCTTGGTGGCATGGATGCCCAGGATGGCGCTCTGGGGCGGGTTGATGATCGGGGTGGATAGCATGGAGCCGAACACGCCGCCGTTGGAAATGGAAAAGGTCCCGCCCGTCAGCTCCTCGATGGAAAGCTTGCCCTCCTGGGCCCGCTTGCCGAAATCGGCGATGGTCTTCTCGATCTCGGCCAGCGAAAGCTGGTCGGCGTTACGGATGATGGGCACCACCAGTCCTCGGGGGCTCGCCACCGCGATCCCGATGTCGTAGTAGCCGTGATAGACGATGTCGTTTCCGTCGATGGAGGCGTTCACCACCGGGAATTTCTTGAGGGCGTATACGCAGGCTTTCACGAAAAACGACATGAAGCCCAGGCGCACCCCGTGTTCCTTTTCGAACTTGTCCTTATACCGGCTGCGCAGGTCCATCACCGCCTGCATGTTCACCTCGTTGAAGGTGGTGAGGATCGCCGCCGTGCGCTGGGACTGGACCAGGCGCTCGGCGACCCGCGCCCGCAGCCGCGACATGGGCACCCGCTGCTCGGGGCGCCCGGCGAGCAGCGCCTCCACGTTCACGGGCTCGGGCATGGCCGGCTTCGCCGCAGGCGCTGGAGAGGCCGCAGGCGCCGGCTCGGCGGGGCGGCCGGTGAAGCCCAGCACGTCCGCCTTGGTGACCCGGCCGCCGCGCCCGCTGCCCGGCACGTCCCGGGGCTGCAGGCCCCGCTCTTCGAGCAGCTTCTTCGCCGCCGGCATGGCCAGCGCCTCGGCTCGCCCACCGGCGACCGCCTGAGCCGCCCCAACCGCCTGGGCCGGGCTCGCCGCCTCGGCTTCCTCCGCTTTAGCAGGCGCCTCGGTTTTAAGAGGCGCCTGCGCCTTGGCGAGCGCCTCCGCCCTGCCGGCGGGGGGCTTCGCCTCGGTGTCGATGGTGGCGATTACCTCGCCGCTCACCACCTTGTCGCCGTCCTTCTTCAGGACCTGGGTGAGGACGCCGGCCTCGGGGGCGGGTAGCTCCAGCACCACCTTGTCCGTCTCGATGTCGATCAGGTTCTCGTCCCGCTGCACGTACTCGCCCGGCTTCTTGTGCCACGCGAGCAGCGTCCCCTCGGACACCGACTCGGAAAAGGTTGGAACCTTGACTTCGATCAGCATGTCGTTCTCCGCTTTCTCCTTGCACTCATGTCCGCGGGCGCGGTGCGCCGCCCGTCCCCGGGCCGCCCGTTCAATCCAGCTCGAACTTGTCCCGGAACGCTGCGTCGATCACGGCCTTCTGCTGGGCCACGTGCAGCGACAGGTACCCGACCGCCGGCGACGCCGACGAGGGCCGCAGGGCGTAGGACAGCCTCTGGTCGGGGCGCATGTGGCGTTCGATGTAGTGCTGGATGCGGTGCCATGCACCCTGGTTGCCCGGCTCCTCCTGGCACCACAGGATCTCCTTGGCCTTGGCGTAGCGCTTGATCTCGGCCTTGAAATCGTCGTGGGGGAAGGGATAGAGCTGGGCGATGCGCACGATCGCCATGTCCTTGATGCCCCGCTCCCGCCGGGCGGCCAGGAGGTCGTAGTAGATCTTGCCGCTGCAGAAGATCACCCGGCGGACCTTCTTGGGATCGATTTCCGGATCGGTTTCCGGGTTGACCGGCTTGAACCCGGTGCCGGGTCCCAGCTCCTCCAGGGTCGAGACCGATTCCTTGTGCCGCAGCATGCTCTTCGGAGTGAAGACGACGAGGGGTTTGCGGTACGGGCGGATCATCTGGCGGCGCAGCAGGTGGAACATCTGGGCCGGGGTCGAAGGAACGCACACCTGCATGTTGTACTCGGCGCAAAGCTGCAGGTAGCGCTCGAGCCGCGCCGAGGAGTGCTCCGGCCCCTGGCCCTCGTAGCCGTGGGGCAGGAACATCACCAGCCCGCAAATGCGGCCCCACTTGGCCTCCCCCGCCGCGATGAACTGGTCGATCACCACCTGGGCGCCGTTGGCGAAATCGCCGAACTGGGCCTCCCAGATGACCAGCTCGTTGGGCTCCGCGGTGGCGTAGCCGTATTCGAAGCCGAGCACCGCCTCCTCCGACAGGGGCGAATCGATCACCAGGAAGTCGGGTTGGCCTTCCTTGATGTGCTGCAGCGGTATGTAGGTGCCGGCGTCCCAGCGCTCCCGGTTCTGGTCGTGGAGCACCGCGTGGCGGTGGAAAAAGGTGCCGCGGCCCGAGTCCTGGCCGCTGATGCGCACCGGGTAGCCCTCGTCCAGGAGCGCGGCGTAGGCCAGGGTCTCCGCCATGCCCCAGTCCAGGGGAAGCTTCCCCTGTCCCATGAGCCGCCGGTCCTCCAGCACCTTCTCCACCCGCGGGTGCAGCTTGAAGCCCGGCGGCACCGTGGTCACCCGCTCCGCCAGCCACTTCAGGCGCTCCAAGGGCACGCCGGTTTCCGCGGGCTCGGTCCACTTGCGGTTCATGAAGTGGCCCCAGTTGACCGTATAGGGCGGCTTGTAGTTAGAGAGGATGGTCTTGTTGGTGTGGTAGCCCTTGTCCAGGGCGTCCCGGTAGGTCCTGGCCATCTCCTCCGCCTCCTCGGGGCGCAGCACGCCCTCGGCGGCCAGCTTGTCGGCGTAGAGCCTGCGGGTCCCGGGATGCTGGTGGACCTTCTTGTACATGAGGGGCTGGGTGACCATCGGCTCATCCTGCTCGTTGTGCCCGTGGCGGCGGAAGCACACGAGATCGATGATCACGTCCTTCTTGAACTCGAAGCGGAAGTCGAGGGCCAGCCGGGTCACGAACAGCACCGCCTCCGGGTCGTCCGCGTTCACGTGGAAAATGGGCGCCTCCACCATCTTCGCCACGTCGGTGCAATAGAGGGTGGAGCGCACGTCGCGGGGATCGGAGGTGGTGAAGCCGATCTGGTTGTTCACCACGATGTGCACCGTGCCGCCGGTGCCGTAGCCCCGGGTCTGGGACAGGTTCAGGGTTTCCATAACCACCCCCTGCCCGGCGAAAGCGGCGTCGCCGTGGATCAGTACCGGCAGCACCTGGGAGCCGTCCCGGTCCTTGCGCCGGTGCTGGCGCGCCCGCACCGATCCCTCCACCACCGGGTTCACGATCTCCAGATGGGAAGGGTTGAACGCCAGGGTCACGTGCATCGGGCCCCCGGGAGTGGAGATGTCCGAGGAGAAACCCATGTGGTACTTCACGTCCCCCGAGAGCACCGAGGGGTCGTGCTTGCCCTCGAACTCGGCGAACAGGTCCTTGGGCATCTTGCCCAGGGTGTTGACCAGCACGTTGAGCCGCCCGCGGTGGGCCATCCCGATCACCGTCTCCTTGACCCCCTTGGCGCCAGCCTGCTGCAGCAGGTCGTCCAGCAAGGGGATCAGGGTCTCCCCTCCCTCCAGGGAGAAGCGCTTCTGGCCCACGTAGCGAGTGTGGAGGTACTTCTCCAGCCCTTCGGCCGCGGTCAGCCGCTCCAGGATGTGGCGCTTCAACTCCGGGCCGTAGCCCGGGCGCGCCCGCACCGGCTCGACGCGCGCCTGGATCCAGCGCTTCTGGGACGTGTCGTTGATGTACATGTATTCGAAACCGATGGTGCGGCAGTAGGTTTCCCGCACCGCCTGCAGGATCTCCCTGAGGGGCGCCTGGTCCAGCCCCATCAGGGAGCCGGTGTCGAACACCGTCTCCATGTCCGCCTCGCTGAAGCCATAGTGGGCGGGGTCCAGCTCCGGGATGTAGGGCTTCTCCTGGCGCTTCAGGGGATCGATGTTGGCGTGCCGCAGACCCAGGAAGCGATGGGCGTTGATGAGCTGCAGCACCTTAGCCTGCTTGCGCTCCAGCTCGGCGAGCCTGAGCTGGATGGCCTGGACAGGCGCCGTCGGGCGGCGCTTCCCCAGCTCGATGAAGGATTCGATCACCGGCCGGTGGGGCACGTCCCGCTGCGCCGGGCCGGGCTGCCGGGCGAGGGAGTCGAAATAGGAGCGCCACTCCCCCGGCACCGCCTCCGGGTCTTCCAGGTACTTCTCGTATAGGGACTCGATGAACGGCGCGTTGGCGCCGAACAGATACGAGTTTCCGAGCATCTCTTTGAACATTGGCCTCTCCTCTGGTCGCCCGCCTTGGACCGCGCCTCAACCGCGCCGCTCGATGGGGACCACGTCACGCTGGGTCGCCCCCGTATAGAGCTGCCGGGGGCGGCCGATCTTCTGCTCCGGGTCGGAGATCATCTCGTTCCACTGGGCGATCCAACCCACGGTGCGGGCCATGGCGAAAATCGCGGTGAACAGGCGGGTCGGTATCCCGAGGGCGCTCTGCACGATGCCGGAGTAGAAATCCACGTTCGGGTAAAGCTTGCGCTCCACGAAATACTCGTCTTCCAGGGCGATTCTCTCCAGCGCCATGGCGAGCTTGAACAGCTTGTGATCGTGCAGCCCCAGCTCGTTCAGCACCTCGTGGCAGGTCTCCCGCATGAGCTTGGCCCGGGGATCGTAGTTTTTGTACACGCGATGGCCGAATCCCATGAGCTTGAACGGGTCGTTCTTGTCCTTGGCCCGCTTGATGTACTCGCCGATGCGCGACACGTCGCCGATCTCTTCCAGCATGTGAAGCACCGCCTCGTTGGCGCCCCCGTGGGCTGGGCCCCACAGGCAGGCGATGCCGGCGGAAATGCAGGCGAAGGGGTTGGCGCCGCTGGAGCCCGCCAGGCGCACGGTGGAGGTGGAGGCGTTCTGCTCGTGGTCCGCGTGGAGGATGAGGATGCGGTCCAGGGCGCGCACCAGCACCGGGTTGGGATCGTAGCGCTCGCACGGCGTGGCGAACATCATGTGCATGAAGTTCGCCGTGTACTCCAGGTCGTTGCGCGGGTACATGAACGGCTGGCCCACGTTGTACTTGTACGCCATGGCGGTGATGGTGGGCAGCTTGGCGATCAGCCGGTGGGCCGAGATGTCCCGGTGGTACTGGTCGGAGATGTCCATGGCGTCGTGGTAGAACGCGGAGAGCGCCCCCACCACCCCCACCAGCACCGCCATGGGGTGGGCGTCGCGCCGGAAACCGTTGTAGAAGCGCGTCAACTGGTCGTGCACCATCGTGTGCTTCTTGATGATGCCGACGAACTCCTCCTTCTGCGCCCGGGTGGGCAGCTCGCCGTTGAGGATCAGGTAAGCCACCTCCAGGAAGTCGCACTGCACCGCGAGCTGCTCGATGGGGTAGCCCCGGTAGAGCAGGATTCCCTTGTCCCCGTCGATGTAGGTGATGGAGGAGCGGCAACTGGCGGTCGCCATAAATCCCGGGTCGTAGGTGAAGACCCCGCTCTTCGCGTAAAGCGCGCGGATGTCCACCACGTCGGGGCCCAGGGTCCCGGACAGGACCGGCAGATCTACCGCGGGCCTGCCGTCGTTGAAGGTGATCGTGGCTGTCTTGGTGCTCATGGATTCCTCCGGCTCTGTGGGTTTCCTGGGCGAGCTCTCGCGGGCGCGCCTGCCTTCAGAGCGATTGTAGCCTGCTCACGATGGGCTGCAGCCGTGCATCGCAACAAGGCCGCCGGCCGCTCACGAGATCCCAAAGCTCGTTGTCCGGATAATCGAGCAGCGCGGCGAAGCTTTGCAGCTCTTTCTCGCTCAACCGTTCGAGCTCGCGCTCGGCGAAGCGGGACAGGATCAGGTCCAGCTCCAGGAGCCCGCGCCGGCAGCGCCAGCGCAAACGGTTGAGCTCGCTCATACCGCGCGCCGGACCATCATTTCCTTGATCTTGCCGATCGCCCGGGTGGGGTTGAGCCCCTTGGGGCAGACGTCGACGCAGTTCATGATCGTGTGACAGCGGAACAGCCGGTAGGGATCCTCCAGGTTGTCCAGCCGCTCGTTGGTGGCCTGGTCCCGGCTGTCGGCGAGGAAGCGGTAGGCCTGCAGCAGCCCGGCCGGCCCCACGAACTTGTCCGGGTTCCACCAGAACGAGGGGCACGACGTGGAACAGCAAGCGCACAGGATGCACTCGTAGAGCCCATCCAGCTCCTTGCGCTCCTCCGGCGACTGCAGCCGCTCGGTCTCCGGCGGCGGGTCGTTGTTGATGAGGTAGGGCCGGATGGAGTGGTACTGCTTGAAAAACTGGCTCATGTCCACGATCAGGTCGCGGATCACCGGCAGCCCCGGAAGCGGCCGGATTCTCACCGGCTCCCGCAGGTCCTTGACCGGGGTGACGCAGGCGAGACCGTTGCGGCCGTTGATGTTCATGGCGTCGGAGCCGCACACCCCCTCCCGGCAGGAGCGGCGGAAGCTCAGGCTGTCGTCGATCGACTTGATCCGCACCAGGGCGTCCAGAAGCATCCGGTCGGTGGGCTCCAGCTCCACCTCGTAGTCCTGCATGTAGGGCTTCTCGTCCACGTCCGGGTTGTAGCGGTAGATGGAAAAACGCATCGGCGGCTCCTCGGGCGCTTTCGCTCAGTAGGTGCGGACCTTCAGCGGGAAGGTTTCCACCGTCAGCGGTTTCAGGTGCACAGGCTTGTAGTCCACGCGCCGGCCCTCCTTGAGGAACAGGCTGTGCTTGAGCCAGTGGTCGTCGTCCCGGTTCGGATAGTCTTCCCGGGCGTGGGCGCCGCGGCTTTCCTTGCGCGCCTCGGCGCAGATCATGGTGGCCACCGCCACCTCCACCAGGTTGTCCAGCTCCAGCGCCTCGACCCGGGCGGTGTTGAACGTCTTGCTCTTGTCGGAGATGAAGGTTCGCTGGGCTCGCTCCTCGATTTCCAGGACCTTTTGCACGCCCTCCCTCAGCAGATCGCCGAAGCGGAACACGCCGCAATGGTTCTGCATCACCTTCTGCAGCTCGGCCCGCACCTCCGGCACCGGCTCGCCGCCGGTGGCGGTTTCCAGCCGGGCCAGCCGGGCCAAGGCCGGGTCGGCAGCGCCTTTGGGCAAGTCCTTGTGGTGGGGGTTCTCACGGATGAACTGGATCATGGCGTCTCCCGCCGCCTTGCCGAAGACCACCAGGTCGAGCAGGGAGTTGGTGCCCAGGCGGTTCGCCCCGTGCACCGAAACGCAGGCGCACTCCCCGGCTGCGTACAGGCCCGGCACCACCTCCTCGGGGCCGGTCTTGAGGGGCGCCACCACTTCGCCGTGATAGTTGGTGGGGATGCCCCCCATCATGTAGTGGCAGGTGGGAACCACGGGGATCGGGTCCTTGATGGGGTCCACGTGGGCGAACTTGATGGCGATCTCCCGGATGCCGGGCAGCCGCGTCATGATCACTTCGGGCCCCAGGTGATCCAGCTTGAGGAGCACGTGATCGCCCTGGGGGCCGCAGCCCCGCCCCTCCTTGATCTCGGTGGCCATGGCCCGGGACACCACGTCCCGGCTGGCCAGGTCCTTGGCGTTGGGGGCGTAGCGCTCCATGAAGCGCTCCCCGTGCTTGTTGAGGAGGTAGCCCCCCTCCCCCCGGACCCCTTCGGTGATCAGCACCCCGGCACCGGCCACCCCGGTGGGGTGGAACTGCCAGAACTCCATGTCTTCCAGGGGAATGCCGGCCCGGGCGCACATCCCCAGGCCGTCTCCGGTGTTGATGAAGGCGTTGGTGCTGGACTGGAAGATGCGCCCGGCGCCGCCGGTGGCGAGCAGCGTCGCCTTGGCCTGCAGGATCATGGCCTCGCCCGTTTCCATCTCCAGCGCCACCACCCCCAGCACGTCCCCCTCCGGGTCGCGGATCAAGTCCAGGGCCATCCACTCCACCAGGAAAAGGGTGTTGGCCCGCACGTTGCGCTGGTACAGGGTGTGCAACATGGCGTGGCCGGTGCGGTCCGCGGCCGCGCAACTGCGCGCCGCCAGGGTCGCCCCGTAGTTCTGGGTGTGGCCGCCGAAGGGGCGCTGGTAGATCTTGCCGTTGGGCAGCCGGTCGAAGGGCATGCCGAAATGCTCCAGCTCGTAGATGGCCTCGTTGGCCTTGCGCGCCATGAACTCGATGGCGTCCTGATCCCCGAGGTAGTCCGACCCCTTCACGGTGTCGAACATGTGCCAGTGCCAGTTGTCCTCGGACACATTGGCCAAGGAGGCCGCGATCCCGCCCTGGGCCGCCACGGTGTGGGAGCGGGTCGGGAACACCTTGGACAGCACGGCCACCTTGAGGCCCGCTTCGGCGAGCTGCAGCGACGCGCGCATTCCGGCGCCGCCCGCCCCCACCACCACCGCGTCAAACCTGCGTACCGGAATCCCCACTCAAACGCTCCACAATACCTGCACCGTCCACACGGCGTAGAACACGAGGGAGAGCACCACGGCGACCTGCAGCGCGAGCCGCAAGCCGGTCGGGTGCACGTAGTCCATCAGGATGTCCCGCATCCCGACCCATGCATGCAGGAACAGGGAGAGGAAGAAGAGCAGCGTGGCGAAGCGCATCCACTGCTGGGCGAACAATGCCCTCCATCCCGCGTAATCGAGGGGCGGCGCAGCCACGAGCACCACGGCCAGCAACACAGTATAGACCGCCATGACCACGGCGGAGACCCGCTGTACCAGCCAGTCCCGCAGCCCGTAATGGGCGCCCACCACCACCCGCTTCACCATAGGGCCACCCCCAGGATCAAGGTGAGCGTCAGGCTCGCCGCCAGCACCGCCTTGGCGCTGGCGCGGGCCGACGCCAGGTCCACCCCGTAGTGCAGGTCGATGGCCAGGTAGCGGATGCCGGCGAAAAAGTGGTGCAGGAAGGCCCACAGGAGCCCGATCATCACCAGCTTGACCAGCCAGAAGTCGAGGCTGCGCCGCACCGCCTCGAATCCCTCCGCCGAGGCGAGGCTCGTCTGCAGGAAGAACAGGAAGACGGGAATGAAAAGGAAGAGAAGCGCGCCGCTCACCCGGTGCAGGATCGAGACGACGCCCGGGACAGGAAGCTTGATGCGCAGCAGGTCCAGGTACTTGGGGCGCTTTTTCGGGGACATGGAACAGGGCGTCAAGGGCGGCGGGATTCGGAACTCGACCGGCCCGCCCGGCGCAGCCCGGGTCGGGTCGACGGGAAAGACGACCGGCTCAACCTTGCTGCCATGGCCTGCTTATCATCCTCATGGAAGGGAATCGATGGGGTTCCGGCAGCCATATTTTAAGCTTTCTTGCGCGGCGCAGCAAAACCGCAGTCATGGTAATAAGTTATTGACTCTAAGAAATCTTGTTCATGTAATGGAAGGACTTTGTGTTGCACATCGTGCGACGCCATTCCACCGGTTTGTCGCCGAAGGTGTAGGCCACCCGCTCGATGCGCAGCAGGGGGGTGCCGGGGGGGATCCCGAGCAGCGTGGCCACTTCCGGCTCCGCCGCCACCGCCTTGATTTGCTCCGCCACCTGGAGGATGCGCACCCGGTAAGCCGACTCGAACATGCTGTAGAGTTTGCACTGGTACTGGTTGATCTTGGCCGCGGTGAGGCCCTTGAACAGGGCCGCGGGCAGTCGGACCTCCTCCCAGCACACGGGCTCCTCCCCCACCTTCATGAGCCGCGTGATGACCACCAGGGTCGCCCCGGCGGGGATTTCCAGGAGCCTCGCCGTGGACGGGTCGGCTTTCATCCGCCGGCAGTCGAGGAGCTCCCCCTTGGGATAGACCCGCTCCCCCTGGTCGGGGCTCAAGCGCAGGAAGTGGAACTGGCGCTTTTCTTCGGTATGGGAAGCGACGAAAGTGCCCTTGCCCTGCTGGCGAATCAACAGGTTCTCGTCCGCGAGCTCGTTGATCGCCTTGCGCACCGTACCCTGGCTCACGTTGAAGCGCGCAGCCAGTTCCGTTTCGCTGGGGATCGCCTCGCCCGGGCGCCACTCCCCCGAGATCAGGCTCTGGGTGATCAGGGTCTTGATCTGCTGGTACAGCGGCCGAAAGGCCGGCGCCGGGCTCCCGTCGCTCATGGTCTTCATTGTCCCACACTCGTCCGCGGGCCGTCCATTAAAACGCTATCTTTTATCATATATAAGACATGAATTGACAGCGGGCAACGGCGCTTCTTAAAATCCTCCACGCGCGAAGCCCGCAATAGCGCTTGCGCACGAGGCGGCGCGCCCCTCTCCTTCCTTCCAACCCTCTTGGCCTTGGAGCACGTTCCATGAAAGCCCCCATCCGCGTTGCCGTCACCGGCGCTGCCGGCCAAATCGGCTATAGCCTCCTGTTTCGCATCGCCAGCGGCGACATGCTGGGCAAGGACCAGCCGGTGATCCTGCAGCTTCTGGAAATCCCCCAGGCGGTGGGGGCGCTCAAGGGCGTGGTGATGGAGCTGGAGGACTGCGCCTTTCCCCTGCTCGCCGGCATCGTGGCCACGGACGATCCCCGCATCGCTTTCCGCGACGCCCAGATCGCCCTGCTGGTGGGCGCCCGGCCCCGCTCCAAGGGCATGGAGCGCAAGGATCTACTGGAAGCCAACGCCCAGATCTTCACCATCCAGGGACGAGCGCTGGACGAGGTGGCAAGCCGGGACGTAAAGGTGCTGGTGGTGGGCAACCCGGCCAACACCAACGCCCTGATCGCCATGAAGAGCGCCCCCGGACTCAAGCCCGAGCAGTTCACCGCCATGATGCGCCTCGATCACAACCGAGCCCTCTCCCAGGTGGCAGCCAAGATCGGCAAGCCCGTGGCGTCGATCCGCAAGATGGTGGTCTGGGGCAACCATTCGGCCACCCAGTATCCTGACCTGTTCCACGCCGAAGCGGACGGCCAGAAGGTGTGGCCCATGATCAACGACCAGGCCTGGCTGGAGAACGTCTTCATCCCCACGGTGCAGAAACGCGGCGCCGCCATCATCGAGGCGCGGGGGCTTTCCAGCGCCGCGAGCGCCGCCAACGCCGCCATCGACCACGTGCGCGACTGGGTGCTCGGCACCCGGGAGGGGGACTGGGTCACCATGGGCATTCCCGCCGACGGCAGCTACGGGATCCCCGAGGGCGTGGTCTACGGCTACCCGGTCACCTGCAAGGGGGGCAAGTACGCCATCGTTCAGGGCCTGCCCATCAGCGACTTCAGCCGCAGCCGCATGCAGGCCACCCTCCAGGAGCTGATGGAGGAGCGGGACGCGATCAAGCACCTCATCGCCTGAGCGCCGGGTCCCCGCCGCCGTGCCCACAGCGCTCCACCCGGACCAGGTCCTATTCCAGGGCGAGAAGCCCTTTCCCTTGCTGCCCGCCTGCGAGCACTACGCGGGCAGCGAGCGCTTCATCCTCAAGGCCCTGGCCCTCCAGCACCAGCTCGGCCCCCTGTTCGACGTGAGCTGCGACTGCGAGGACGGCGCCCCCGTGGGCCGGGAGCTGGAGCATGCCCGCATGGTCACCGAGCTGCTGAACGCCTCCGCCAACCAGTTCGGCCGCTGCGGCGTGCGCATTCACGGCCCCGCCCATCCCCATTGGCGCCAGGACCTGGAGGTGATCGTCGGCGGGGCAGGGCACCACATCGCCTACGTGACCCTGCCCAAGGTCCGGTCGGCCGCGCAAACGCGGGAGATGATCGAGTACCTGGAGCGCCGGGCCCGGGAGCGGGGGCTCGAGCACCCCATCCCTGTGCACGTGCTGATCGAGACCCACGGGGCGTTGCGGGACGCCTTCGCCATTGCCGCCTTGCCGGGCGTGGAAGCGCTGGACTTCGGTCTCCTGGATTTCGTGAGCGGCCATCACGGCGCCATCCCCGCCAGCGCCATGCGCAGCCCAGGCCAGTTCGAGCACCATCTCATCCGCCGCGCCAAGGCCGAGGTGGTGGCCGCGGCCCTCGCCCATGGGCGCGTCCCCTCCCATAATGTGACCCTGGACCTGGACAACCCCTACCAGGTCTACCAGGACGCCCGGCGCGCCCGCAGTGAATACGGGTTTCTGCGCATGTGGAGCATCCATCCGTCCCAGATCCAGCCCATCGTGGACGCGATGCGGCCGGAGCACGGGGAGATCGAGGCGGCGGCGGAGATCCTGCTGGCCGCGGAGCGCGCCGAGTGGGCCCCGATCCGCCACCGGGGCGAGCTGCACGACCGGGCGAGCTACCGTTATTACTGGTGCATCCTGCGCCAGGCGCGGGCCACCGGCGCGCGCCTTCCGCCGGAGGCGGAAGGCTGGTTCGCCGCGGCATGAGTCCATCCCTTGCGCCTGGCATGTCTTATATAAGATATAAGATATTTGACACCGCCAGCGGCGCGGCCCGATAATTGGACGCCGGCCCGCCGGCGGGGACCGATCCGCTAGGGACGACGCAACGTTGATTTGACTTCTCGGCGAAATCGTTTGGCTTGCGCAGGAGAAATCCCGATGAGTGGGGGAATGGAAGTGGAGGCGGTGGCA
>NZ_JBQACR010000239.1:0-313 GCF_051905455.1 Pelomicrobium sp. G1 | reverse complement strand
GCTCGGCCTCGTAGCCGACGGTGGCGCCGTTGTTCCTTGCCGCCTTCGCTTCGTTCCTCGATCTTGCCATCTCGTTTGTTGTGGCTCTTCTGGGTTTGGGAGCTGCTTGGGGTTTCCGAGCCGAGTCCGGGTACCGGCCCCATGCTCCGGTTGCCTGGGACAGGGGTGGATTAAACGCATTCCTTTGTCCTCTGGCAAGAGGCATCCCATCGGGATAGGGTCGAAGGTCTCGGCGCCCCGAACCGGGGAGGGTATGGCGGGCGCGGACGAGGCTTATTCACAGTCGGAGGGCTTCAGCGCCCGGGCCACGGCG
>NZ_JBQACR010000238.1:0-313 GCF_051905455.1 Pelomicrobium sp. G1 | reverse complement strand
CCACGGCCCGGAGCATGGCCCGGTTGGGGCTGCGCTCCACGCCCTGGGTGATGATGCGGCTGCGCGGGTTGTTGGGCACGGTGCGGTCTCCTTGGGGCTCGGCCGCCGACCTGGTTGCCGGGCGACGGGGTAAACTATAGGGATTCAATTTTAGCCGAAACCCGCGCTCCTCCAGTGCTGATTCACCCCCAGTTCGATCCCGTGGCCTTCCAACTCGGGCCGCTCGCCGTGCGCTGGTACGGGCTTATGTACCTGGTGGGATTCCTCGGGGGTCCTTGGCTGGGCAAGCATCGGGCGCGCACCCGCCCGGAGC
>NZ_JBQACR010000237.1:0-314 GCF_051905455.1 Pelomicrobium sp. G1 | reverse complement strand
GGGCTTGGGGGACCAGTTGCGCATCGGCTATCAGAACCGCCCGCGCCTGTTCGATCTGAACATCGTCCTGCCGCAACCCCTCTACCGCCAAGTGGTCGAGGTGCGCGAGCGCCTAAGCGCCCACGGCGAGGTCATCACGCCCCTCGACGAGACCGCCGCGCGGGAAGCGCTGGAGGCCGCCTACCGGGAGGGGCTGCGCGCGGTCGCCATCGTGCTCATGCACGCCTGGCGCTACCCTGACCACGAGCGCCGGCTGGCCGATCTCGCCCGAGCAGTGGGTTTCACCCAGGTCTCCGCCTCCCGCGAGGTGAGCC
>NZ_JBQACR010000236.1:0-315 GCF_051905455.1 Pelomicrobium sp. G1 | reverse complement strand
GTGCTCCCCTACGTGACCCTCGACCTCTCCTGGGGCGATGGGCGGGGGGCGCGGCTTCTGATCCCCCGGCCACAGGAGCCCCTGGGGCGGGGAATCGAGACGGTGCGCTTCGCCGACGGCGCAAGCATGTCGCTCGCCGAGTTGATCGCCCTCGCGCCAGAAGCGCCTGCCTTTGATCCGCCCACGGACACGGTCTACCCCTTCGAGCGCGGGGCGGGGCGAGTTGTGATCGACGATCCCGCCTTGACCGAGATCGCCTTCGGGGCGGGCATCGTCCCCGAGATGCTCTCCTTGACCTTGGGGTCGCTGGTGATC
>NZ_JBQACR010000235.1:0-316 GCF_051905455.1 Pelomicrobium sp. G1 | reverse complement strand
CATCTGGAGAGGCCCCTGGACGGCTGGCGGGCACTGCTCGGCCGTCTGGCGCCCCAGGGCTTCATGAAGGTCGCCCTCTACAGCGAGGCCGGGCGCGCGGCGGTAGCGGCGGCACGCAGCCTCATCGCCGAGCGGGGATTCGCGCCCGATGCCTGCCCAGCCGGCAGGCAGGCCGCGGGCATTCGGGCCTGCCGCCGCGAGATCCTCGCCCTCCCCGACGACCACCCCGCCAAAGCGGTGGCGTGCTCATTGGACTTCTATACCCTCTCGGGCTGCCGCGATCTTCTGTTCCACGTCCAGGAGCACCATTTCACCC
>NZ_JBQACR010000234.1:0-316 GCF_051905455.1 Pelomicrobium sp. G1 | reverse complement strand
GAAAACACCAGGACGCCCGCGCCCAGGAGCGCGCCGGAGACAAGAAACAAGGCATAGCCCCACGCGGCGCTCAAGAAACCTGCGAGCCCGAGTCCCAGGAGCCCCGCAGCCAGCGCGAGCGGCACCGCCATGCGCGGCCGCTTCCATGGATGGCCTGCGGCGGCGGTGAGCGTTCCGGACACGGCGTTTTCCTTGAGCCCCCTCGGATGCCCGGGCCTACTTGGCGGTCCCTTTCGCCTTGGCCGCTTCCCGCTGGGCGTCGATTTCCAGCATCAGGCCGTGCAGCGCCTCGCTGCCGCCCTTCAGGTCCTTGTAC
>NZ_JBQACR010000233.1:0-316 GCF_051905455.1 Pelomicrobium sp. G1 | reverse complement strand
GCGAAAAGGTGGAGGAGCAGCCCCAGCCCGAGCTTACCGATGCTGCCGAGCTGATGGCCCGGAGCATGCAGCTCGCGCGCATTCAGGCCCAGATCGAAAAGGACTGGGAGAGCTACCAGAAGCGTCCCCGGCGCAAGTTCATCGGCGCCCGGGCCACCGAATACCGCTTCGCCCGCTACGGGGAAGACTGGCGCATGAAGATCGAGCGGGTGGGCAACCTCAACTACCCGGACGAGGCCCGGCGCAACAAGATCTTCGGGAACCTGGTGGTGACCGTGTCCATCAAGTCCGACGGGGAGGTGGAGAAGGTGGAGAT
>NZ_JBQACR010000232.1:0-316 GCF_051905455.1 Pelomicrobium sp. G1 | reverse complement strand
ATGCCTATTGCCCATCTTGGCCGGCTTCGTCGGCGCCGACACCATTGCCTGCGTGCTGGCGACCCGGATCTACGAGAGCGAGGAGATCCGGGCGCTGGTGGATATCGGCACCAACGGAGAAGTGGTCATGGGCAACCGCGATCGCTTAATGGCCTGTTCGGCGCCGGCCGGGCCCGCGCTAGAGGGAGCCCAGATCCGCCATGGCATGCGTGGCGCGCTGGGCGCGATCGAGAAGGTATCGATCGGCGAGGACGTAGAATGCAAGGTGATCGGCGACGTGCCGGCCATCGGCATCTGCGGCTCGGGGCTGATCGAC
>NZ_JBQACR010000231.1:0-316 GCF_051905455.1 Pelomicrobium sp. G1 | reverse complement strand
CGACGTGGTCCACGTGAACCTGCATAAGACCTTCGCCACCCCCCACGGCGGCGGCGGCCCGGGGGCGGGGCCGGTGGGGGTGAGCGAGAAGCTCCTGCCCTTCCTTCCCGTGCCTATGGTGGGGGAGCAGGGCGGCGCGCTGCGGCTCTTGACCGAGCGGGATCGGCCCCAGACCATCGGGCGCCTGTCCGCCCACCTGGGCAACGCGGGCGTGCTCCTGCGCGCCTACGTCTATGCTCGCATGCTGGGCGCGGAAGGCATGCGCCGGGTGTCCGCCTTCGCCGCTCTCAACGCCAATTACCTCATGGTGCGGCTC
>NZ_JBQACR010000230.1:0-317 GCF_051905455.1 Pelomicrobium sp. G1 | reverse complement strand
ATCTGCAGCAGAATGCCGGACAGATCGTCACCCGTCAGGAGGCGAAGAAAACGGTCGCCGCCCAGATGCGCGCCATCTTCAATGCCCCGGACAAGATGGAAGCCGAGCGGCTGCTCAAGGCCGCCTTGGAAGCCTGGCGCAAGGAACATCCGAAGCTGGCCCAATGGGCCGAGATGGCCATCTCCGAGAGTCTGACCGTGTTCGACTTCCCTGCGGCCCATCGTGTCCGCTTGCGCACCACCAATGGCCTGGAGCGCATCAACCGGGAACGCAGACGCCGCACCCGGGTGGCGAGCATCTTCCCGAACCCCGATTCC
>NZ_JBQACR010000022.1:0-39783 GCF_051905455.1 Pelomicrobium sp. G1 | reverse complement strand
GTCTCCACGAACGCTTCGCTCGGAGTCATCCGCACCGGACCCACGCCCACCAGCGCGCTGCCCCGGGGCTCTTCCATCAGTTTGGGATTGGTTGCCATGATCCTCGTCCTCTCGGTGAATGAACGGCGGCGGAAGCCGCGGTGATCGAATCGAAAAGCGATTGTTTCACAATAGGGGGCGAGATGCAAGCGCTTACATTACCGTGCCTGCCCGCCTCCCCGGTCGCTGGGCGATCCAGCCTTGCCCATGAAAGCATAGAACCTGCCTCGAGATTGTTTCCCCAGCGGGGCGAAAGGCGCGTCTCGCCGTCCCGTGGGAATCCCGCGCATTTCCCTGCGCTCAACCGCTCCTACGGTCAGTCACGAATGGGCGCGGGCTTTCACGGACGGAGGAGGGATCGTTTTCTCATTCGTGGACATCCGTGTTCATCCGTGGCGAACGATCTATCCCGCGGCGGCATCCTCCAGGATCATGTCGGCGGCCTTCTCCGCGATCATGACCACGGGCGCGTGGGTGTTGCCGGAGACGAGGGTGGGCATGATGGAGCAGTCCACCACCCGCAAGCCCGCGAGCCCCCGCACCCGCAACCGCTCGTCCACCACCGCCATGGTATCCGAGCCCATCTTGCAGGTGCCGGAGGGATGGAAAATCGTGGCGCCGTATTCCCGGGCGAATTCGAGCAGGTCATCGTCCGAGGTGGCGGCGGGCCCGGGCCGGTATTCCTCGGCGATGTAGGGCTTGAGCGCCCCGGTCCCCGCCAGCCGGCGCGCGAATTTGATCGCCGCCACGGCGCAGCGCCGATCCACTTCCGCCGAGAGGTAGTTGGGCTGCATGGAAGGGGGCTCCATCGGGTCCGTGGAGCGGACGCGCACGTAGCCCCGCGACTCGGGCCGCAGCTGGCACACGGAGAAAGTGCAGCCCGGCCAGGGATGGGGCTCGCCCCCGGCCATGTCGGCGGAAAGGGTGGCGAAGTGGAACTGGATATCGGGGGTCCTGGACTCCGGCAGCACCCGGGTGAAGAGCCCGCCCTGGTTGATGCCGATGGCGAGCGGCCCCTTGCGGAACAGGAGCCACTTGAGCCCGATCTTGATCCGGCCCCACAGGGTGCGCAGCTCGTCGTTGGTAGTGATGGGTTTCGTGACCTTGTAGATCAAGCGCAACTGCAGATGGTCCTGCAGGTTCTCGCCCACGCCGGGCAGGTCCTTGACCACTGGGATGCCGAAGGACTGGAGGAGCGAGGCCGGCCCGACTCCGGAGAGCTGCAGGAGTTGGGGGCTCTGGAGTGCGCCGGCGGAGAGCAGGACCTCCCGCGCCGCCCGGGCCTCCCGGAGCTGGCCGCCCTGGCGGTACTGCACGCCCACCGCCCGCGCACCCTCGAACAGGATCCGGGTGACGTGGGCGTCGGTCTCGACGTGCAGGTTGGCCCGCTTACGCGCCGGGCGCAGATAGCCCACGGCGGCGCTGCAGCGCCAGCCGTTGCGGGTGAAGAGCTGGTAGTAGCCCACCCCCTCCTGGATGGGGCCGTTGAAGTCGTCGTTGCGGGGAACTCCCAGCTCGTTGGCGCCCCGGATGATGGCCTCCATCAGCTCGTGGCGCTCCCGGATGTCGGAGCACCATTGGGGGCCCTGGTCGCCGTGGTATTCGCTCGCCCCGCGGGTGTTGTGCTCGGAGCGGATGAAGTAGGGCAGCACGTCTTTCCAAGCCCAGCCCCGGTTCCCCAGCGCCGCCCAGCCGTCGTAGTCCTCGGGTTGCCCGCGCACGTAGATCAGCCCGTTAATGGAGCTGGATCCCCCCAGGCAGCGCCCGCGCGGCCAATAGATGCGCCGGTTGTGCATGTGAGGATCGGGATCGGTGTAGAAGCCCCAGTTGTAGGCGGGGTTGAACATGGTCTTGCCGTACCCGATGGGGATGTGGATCCAGAGGTAATTGTCCTTCGGACCCGATTCCAGCAGCAGCACGCGGTAGCGCCCGTTCGCCGTCAGACGGTTGGCGAGCACGCAGCCGGCGGAGCCTGCGCCGACGATGATGTAGTCGAAAGTGGGCTGGGTCATAGCGAGTTCGCGCCCGCGCCGGATTGTGCCGGTGATGTTCACGTCCCGCCGGGCTCAGGATGGCACGCTGGATTCCGCCAGGGGGCGCCCGACCAGACCAGGTTGTTGGGTTCAATCGGAACAATTCATCCCGATTTTATGGAAAGTATTTCACTATAACGGAAGATAGTCAATATAATGGGACATATTTTCCCGTTATTGTCTATTTTTCCCTTGCGCCCCGTCAAAACATCGTCTACGATGAAAGCGCTTTCCTTTCTCTGTGAAACCCAGGAATTGAAGGGGAAGCTACCGCTAGGGACGACCGCCCGACGGCCGCAGCCGAACGCGAGCCGCAGCGGTCGTGCCGTTCAAATCGCCGGCCGTCCCGAGGCCGGTCCAACGTGGAAGGAGGAGCAAAATGAGCCGCAGTTTCCTATGGAAATGGGTGGCCACCGCAGCCGCGGCGTTCCTTGCGCTCGGCGGCTCGGTGGCCCAGGCCCAGCAATACAAAATGCGCATCCAGACGGCGGTGCCCACGTCCAGCATCTACTTCGAGCTGCTGAAGAAGTTCGGCGACCGAGTGGAGAAGATGTCCGGGGGGCGGTTGAAGACCGAAGTCCTGCCCGACGGGGCGGTGGTTCCGGCCTTCGAGATCCTCGACGCCGTGGACAAGGGCATCGTGGAAGCGGGCTACGCCTGGACCCATTACTGGTCCGGCAAACACCCGGCGGCGGGAATCTTCTCCAACCCGATGGCTGGCTCCGGTGTGGGGATGGATCAGCTTTCCCACATCGCCTGGCTCTTTGAGGGCGGTGGCTACGACCTTTACAAGAAGTTCTACGCGGATGTGCTCAAGGTCAACGTGGAGCCCCTGCTCGTGCAGCCCATGGGGCCCGATCCCCTCGGCTGGTTCAAAAACCCGATCAAGAACCTGGAAGACTTCAAGAAGCTCAAGTACCGCTCGCCGCCCGGAATCACCGGAGAGATCTTCAAGGAGATGGGCGTCTCGGCGGTGGCCATGCCCGGGGGTGAAATCGTCCCGGCGGCCCAGCGGGGAGTGATCGACGCCGCCGAATGGATCGGCCCGGCAGACGACATCAATCTGGGTTTACACACGGTGTGGAAGCACTACTATCTCCAGGGCCTGCACCAATCCACTGACGTAGGGGAAATCCTGATCAACAAGAAGTTCTGGGACAAGCTGCCCAAGGAGATCCAGGAAATCATCCGCGGCGCGGCCATGGCCTCCATGACCGAGACCTACACCTACAACGTGTACCGCAACGCGCTGGCCATCAAGACCATGCGCGAAAAGCACGGGGTCCAGGTGCACGACACGCCCAAGGACATCTACGCCGCGTTCGTGAAAGCCACCAACACGGTGCTGGACCGCTACGCGGCCAAGGACCCATTCTTCAAGGAAGTGCTGGACTCCCAGCGGAAGTTCGCCCAAGTGGTGGTTCCGTACTGGACCAAGATCCTGGATCTGTATTCCGGCCTCGGCAACGCCGCTCTGGAAACCGGCGCGGTCAAGCCGTAACCGGTATCACATCGCTCGATCCCGTGGGGGCGCGGAGCGATCCGCGCCCCTTCATAGCACTATAACGGCCAAATCGAGGCAAAGGTCATGGCAAGTCCACCGATCGCCCTCCGGCGCGCGATCGATTTCCTCGACGGCATTAGTCTCTGGTCAGGAAAGATCGTGGCCTGGCTCATCTTCCCCATGGTGGGAAGCCTCGTCTACGAGGTGATCGCCCGCTATGCATTCAACGCTCCCACCGTCTGGGCCTACGACATGACATTCATGCTGTACGGGAGCTTTTTCATGCTGGGTTCGGCCTACACCCTGCTGCGCAAAAGTCACATCCGCACCGATATGTTCTACATGAACTGGCCGGCGCGGCGCCAGGGCTGGGTAGACACGGTGTGCTACGTGCTGTTTTTCTTTCCCGGCATGATCGCTTTCCTGGTGGTGAGCTGGGATTTCTTCTGGATTTCGTGGGAGCGGGGCGAGCGCATCGTCACCAGCCCCTGGATGCCCATCGTCTATCCTTTCAAGGCGACGATCCCCATCGCCACCTTATTGCTCCTGCTCCAGGGACTCTCTGAGCTGCTAAAGAGCGTCTACGCCGCCCTCAAGGGAGAATGGCTGTGAGCCCAGAAGTGATCGGATTTCTGGCGCTCGCCGCCCTGTTCGCCGCCATCTTCATCGGCTTTCCCATCGCCTTCACCCTGATCGCCGTCGCCCTTGCCTTCGGTTACTGGGCCCTGGGCGACGTGGTGCTGTATCTGATGACGCTCCAGGTCTTTTCCGTGATGCGGGACCCCACCCTGGCGGCGGTGCCGTTTTTCCTGTTCATGGGATTCCTGCTGGAGCAGTCGGGGCTTATGGAGCGCCTGTTCCGCGGCATCGAGCATCTGCTGGCCGACGTGCGCGGATCGCTGTACCTGGCGGTGCTGGTAACGGCCACCATCTTCGCCGCCGCCACCGGCATCGTGGGCTCGTCGGTCACGCTCCTCGGCGTGATGGCGGCGCCGGCCATGATGAAGAGCGGCTACGACGTGAGAATGTCGGCCGGGGCGATCACCGCCGGCGGAACCCTGGGCATTCTCATTCCGCCGAGCGTGATGCTCATCGTCATGGGGCCCGTGGTCGGCGTTCCCACCACCTATCTCTTCGCCGCTGCCGTATTTCCCGGGCTGATGCTTGCCGGGCTGTACATCGGCTACACCCTGATCCGGAGCTTCATCAATCCGCGTCTTGGCCCTCCGCTGCCGATAGAAGAACGAGCCGAGAATTTCGGCATCGTGCTCAAGGAGCTGATGGTCGGGGTGGTGCCCGTGGTGGTGATCATCCTGGCGACGCTGGGGGTGATCCTGGCCGGCATCGCGACCCCCACCGACGCGGGAGCCATGGGGGCATTCGCGGTGCTCCTGCTCACCCTGCTCTACCGGCAGATGAGCTGGGAGAGGCTGAAGAAGGCGGTCTACGCGACGCTCGAGGTCTCATGCATGATCCTGTTGCTGGTGGCCGCCTCCAACTTCTTCGGCGCGGTGTTCTCCCGGCTCGGCAGCGCCACCTGGCTCGCCGAGGGGCTGCTCACCCTGGAGATGGCGCCGATTGTGATGCTGGTGCTGATTCTGGCCATCATCTTCATCCTCGGCTGGCCCCTGGAGTGGGTGCCCATCGTGCTGATCGTGGTGCCCATCTTCCTGCCGCTGGTGAAACAACTCGGCATCGATCTCGTCTGGTTCTCCACCCTGGTGGCGGTGTGCCTCCAGACCGCCTGGCTCTCGCCGCCGGTGGCGCTCTCGGCCTACTTCCTGAAGGGCGTGGTGCCGGAATGGGGGCTCAAGGACATCTACCTGGGCATGCTCCAGTTCATGGGGCTGCAGGTGATCGGCCTAGGAATCCTGCTGGCGTTCCCGGCGCTGGCCACCTGGCTTCCCCAGTATCTGTTCCAATGAGCAGGCCGCGGGCACGATGTCGCGGACTCTGGCGAAGTTACAATGATGGGGACCGCTGCGGCCGCCCCCGCCGACCCGGCGGAGGCCCCACCGGTCCAGCGTGACTTTCCTTCTATGGCGTCGAGCCCAGCGATCCCATCGGCCCCCGCGCCCAGCCAAGGCGCCTCGCCCCTCTCCCGCGCCGTGGAGATCCTGGAGCGGGTTGCCCGGGCCGAGCGCCCCATCGCCCTGGCGGACCTGATCGAGCAGAGCGGGTTGCCGAAGTCCACCGTGCATCGGGTGCTGGCCCAGCTCGAGCGGGAGCTGCTGGTGCAGCGGGAACCCGACGGTAAGCGCTACACCGCCGGACCGCGCCTCTCCGCCATCGCCCTCGCGGCCATGCGCAATTCCTCCGATCGGGCAGCGCGCCACGCCATCCTGCGGGCCCTGGTGGACGAGATCGGCGAGACCTGCAACTTCACCACCCTGGACGGCAACGAGATCGTGTACCTGGACCGGGTGGAAGCCCACTGGCCCCTGCGCATGGTGCTGCAGCCCGGCTCCCGGGTGCCGCTCCATTGCACCGCCAGCGGCAAGCTATTTCTGGCGCTGATGCCGGCGCCGCGGCGGCAGCGGCTGCTGCGGGCGGCCCCCCTCAAGCGCTTTACCGACAACACCATCACCAATCCGGAACGGTTGGAGCAGGCCCTGAAGGTGATCCGCGAGGAAATGGTGGGCACCGATGAGGAGGAGTTCCTTGCCGGACTTTCCGCCATCGCGGTGCCCGTCCTGGACCGCCAGGGGCGCATCTGCGCTACCGTGGCGGTGCATGCCCCCACCGCGCGCATGAACCTCCAGCAGGCCCGCGCCCATCTTCCCGCTCTGCGCCGGGCCGCTGCCGCCCTCGCGGCTAGCTGCGCCTACGAAAAAGCCTAGCCGGAATGTCCGGGTTGACCCGATGATGGAAGCTGGGGCGTTGTCCCCCGCCCATTTCGCCCTGGCGCTGGCCATCATGGCCCTGGCGGGACTGGTGCACGGCGCCCTGGGCCTCGGCTTTCCCCTGGTGGCGACTCCGCTCCTCGCCCTCATCACCGACATGAAGACGGCCATCGTCTTCACCTGGCTCCCTACCTTCACCGTCATCCTCCTCAGCATCGCCAAGGGCGGGCGGCCGGCGGAGACGGTAGTGCGCTTCTGGGCGCTGCCCCTGTACATGATCGTGGGCAGCTATCTGGGCGCGCGGCTCCTCATCGTCTCGGACCCGGCCCCCTTTGGGCTGCTGCTGGGGCTGCTCGTGCTGGCCTACCTCAATCTGGATCGGCTGCGGAGCCTGGCCGGCCGCTGGATCGAGGAACACGCCCGGCTCACCCGCGCGGTCTTCGGTCTGATGGCCGGCCTGTTCGAGAGCACCGCCAACGTGGCCGGGCCCGTGCTCCTCATCTACTTCCTGTCCCTGGGGCTCGCCCCGGCCGTCCTGGTGCAGGCCCTCAATTTCTGTTTTTTCGCCGGTAAATCCACCCAGGGTGTCACCCTGGCGCTGGCTGGCGGCGTCGCGCCGGCCGTGTGGCTGTCCACGGTGCCCTTCGCCGCGGCGGGGGCGGCGGCCCTTTTCGGCGGCATCGCGCTGCGCAACCGGATCAGCGCCGAGACCTACCGGCGCTGGCTGCGGGGCGCCCTGTGGGTGATCGCCGGGCTACTCATCGGCCAGTTCGCCTGGCGGTCGGTCCACTGACGGCGGGCAGCCGATCAGCGCTTAGAAAACGACCACCTGGCGCACCGCTTTCCCTTGCCGCAGGCGCTCGAAGCCCTCGTTGATCTCGTCGAGAACGAGCCGCCCCGTCACCAGCCGGTTCACGGGAAGGCGCCCGCGGCGGTACAGGGCCATGTAGCGCGGGATGTCCCGGGCCGGCACGCAGGTGCCGATGTAGCTGCCCTTCACGGTGCGCTCCTCCGCCACCAGGTTGACCAGGGGCAGGGGAAGGGCGGCGGTGGGCGGCGGCAGGCCCGCCGTGACGGTGATGCCGCCGCGCCGGGTGATGCGATAGGCGAGCTCCATCGCCTTGACCGAGCCCGCGAACTCCAGGGCGTACTCCACGCCGCCCCCCGTGGCGGCGCGCACCTGATCCACGCACTCGGGCGCTCCGGCATCGAAGGTGTCGGTCGCCCCCAGCCGGGCGGCGAGGGCCAGCTTGTCCTCGGCCAGGTCCACGGCCACGATCCGGGAGGCGCCGGCGGCGACCGCCCCCAGCAGGGCCGCCAGGCCCACGCCGCCCAGGCCCACCACCGCCACCGTGGCCCCGGCGGACACCCTGGCCGTGTTCACCACCGCCCCCACGCCGGTCAGCACCGCACAGCCGAACAACGCCGCCTCGTCCAGAGGAAGCTCGGGATCGATCTTTACCAGGGAGCGCCGGGACACCACCGCGTACTCGGCGAAGGCCGAGCAGCCGAGATGGTGGTGGATGGGGCTGCCTTTGCGCGTGAGCCGCCGCTCGCCGGAGAGCAGCGTCCCGGCCGTGTTGGCCGCCGCTCCGGGCTCGCACAGGGCGGGCCGCCCTTCCGCGCAGGGCAGGCAGTGGCCGCAGCTCGGCACGAACACCAGCACCACGGGATCGCCCCGCTTGAGATCGTCCACCCCGGGTCCAGTCTCCTCCACGACCCCCGCCGCCTCGTGGCCCAACAGCATGGGAGTAGGCCGAGGCCGGTCACCGTTGATCACCGACAAATCCGAGTGGCACAGCCCCGCCGCCGCGATTCTGACCAGCACTTCGCCGGGGCCTGGCGGGGCCAGCTCCACCTCCTCGATCTTGAGGGGCCGGGTGACCGTGTAGGGGGGCTCCACCCCCATCCGCTCCAGCACTGCGCCGCGAATCTTCATACGTCCGTCTCCATCAAATCGAGTTCATTCGGGGATCATCTTTTCGAACCCGCGTTTCAAGCTTCCACTCCGGCCCGCTCCGACACCACGCCGCGCTCGATCACGAACACCTTGTCCACCAGCCCCGCGCAGTGACGGTAGTCCGACTCGGACACGAGCACCGCGGGCCCCTCCGCCTTGAGCCTGCGCAGCACTTCCCCCAGGCGATGGGCGAGGGCCGGGGCGATGCCTTCGAAGGGCTCGTCCAGGAGCATCAGGCGCTCCCCGTTCATCAGCGCCCGGGCGAGGGCCGCGAGCTTCTGCTGCCCGCCGGAGAGCTGCAGGGCGCGGCGCGAGGAAAAACCCTCCACCTCGGGCATCAGAGCGTAGATCCAGGCGAGCCGCGTCTCGGCGCCGGGGATGTCGTTGGCCCAAGCGGGAAGCAGGATATTTTCCTGCACCGTGAGTTCCGGCACCAGGCGCCGGTCCTCGGGCATGTAGCCCACGCCCAGCTTCGCCCGCAGGTGGGGCGGCAGCGCCGTCGCGTCGCGGCCGCCGATGGCCACCCGGCCGCCCGAGGGCTGCACCAGCCCCATGACGGCGCGCATCAGGGTGGTCTTGCCGGCGCCATTGCGGCCGACGAGCCCCGCCATCGTCCCCGCGGGAAGATCGAGGCAGGCGCCGCGCAACACCTGGGCTCCCTCGATCCCGACGTCGAGCCCTTCCACCCTAAGCATGGGGCGCGCTCCTCCCCGCCCGGTGCAGCTCGGTCCCCACCACGTGGCGCCGCACCTCCGGGTCCCCCAGCACCTCCTCAGGCGGGCCGTCGGCGATCACCCGCCCTTCGTAGAAAGCGAGCACCCGGGAGGCGTAGCGCTCCACGATCTCCATGTCATGTTCGACGAACAGGCTCGCCGCGCCCGTCTCCCGCACCGCGCTCATCACCGTGTCCATGAGCGGAAACTTCTCCTCCACCGACACGCCGCTGGTGGGCTCGTCCAAGAGCAGCAGGGCTGGCCGGGCCACCGTGGCCATGGCGATGTCGAGGAGCTTGCGCACCCCCTGGGGCAGGGTCGCCGCTCGCGCTGGCGCGTATTCGGCGATGGCGTAGCGCCGCAACAGGGCGCTCCCGCGCTCCTCCCGCTCCCGGGTGCGCAAGGGCCTCACCCACGTGAGCCGCCCCTCTCCCAGCATGGCCAGGGCGATCAGCACATTTTCCAGCACCGAAAGCTCGCGAAAGATCTGGGGGATCTGGAACGAGCGGCAGACCCCGGCGCGGGTCACTTCGCGCGGAGCAAGCCCCGTGATGTCCCGCCCGCGGAAATGCACCGTGCCCTCGGAAGGCTTGAGATAGCCGGTCACCATGTTGATGAAGGTGGTCTTGCCCGCGCCGTTGGCGCCGATCACGCCCACGACTTCCCCTTCCGCCACCCGCACGCTGACCTGCGCCGCCGCCACTACGGCGCCAAAGCGCTTGCTGAGGGATCGGGTCTCCAGGATCGGCCCCATGGGTTCACGCCCTTCCGCGTCCGGCCACCAGGGACCACAGGCCCCTGGGCAGGAACAGGATGATGGTGAGCAGCACGGCACCGAGAATGAGCTGCCAGGTGTAAGGCGAGACCTGGAACGCGTAGCTCTTCACCAGCTCGAAGATGAGGGATCCCAGGTACGGGGCGGCCACGTGGGCGGTGCCGCCCATCAGGGCGATGAACACGAATTCGCCGGAAGTGGTCCAGTAGGCCATGTCCGGTCCCACGTGGCCGGTGGCGAAGGCGGTGAGCGTCCCCCCCAGGGCGGCCAGGCCCGCGGCCAGCACGTACTTGATATAGACCACGCGCCGCGCCGAGACGCCCAGGTATTCCACTCGGATCTCGTTCTCCCGCACCGCCTCGCCGGCGTAGCCCAAGCCGGCGTGGAAGTAGCGGTGCAGCCCCCAGGCGCAGGCCACGGCCACCAGGCTCGCGAGGGCAAACACCCAGGTCCCGGCGTTCTCGGGCGCATATCCCAGGAAGGTGGGAGAAGGGACGTGGAAACCGTCCGTGGAGCCCAGGGCCTGGGAGCGGGCGAGGATGCCGTACAGGATCATGGAAAAGGCCAGGGTGAACATGGCGAAGAAGATCTCCCGGTAACGGCACAGCAGCGCTCCCAGCACCGCCCCGATGGCGAGTCCGGAGGCGAGCCCCAGGGCGAGGAGGGCGAAGGCGTCGGTCAGCCCCAGGTACCTGCCGGCGAGCCCCGCCGCGTAGCCGCCGACGCAGAAGTAGAGCCCCTGCCCGAAGGAGACCAGCCCCGCTCGCATGAGCACCACCACCCCCGCCACCACCAGCGCCCGGGCGAGGGCCACCGTGACGAGAAAGGAGAGCCACCGGGGAAGCCAGGGCCCCGCGATGAGCAGGGTGGCGAGCGCCAGCACCGCCGCGACGGCCGTCTTGTCCGGCTTCCCCATCAGATCTTCCTCACCGCGGCGCCGGCGAACAGCCCGTGGGGACGAAACGCCAGCACCGCGGACATGACGGCATAGACCACGAACAGCTCCAGCTCCGGGAAGTAGTGCACCGCCGCGGCCCGCGAAAGTCCCACGATGAGGGCCCCCACCACCGCCCCGGCCACGCTCCCGAGGCCACCGATCACCACCACGGCGAAGGCGATGACGATCACCTCCACGCCGATGCCGGTCACCACCGAGAGCAGCGGCGCCGTGAGGGCGCCGGCCAGGGCCCCCAGGACCCCGCCGATCACGAAGGTGATCACGAAGGTGCGGGAGACGTTGATTCCCAGGACGGCGGCCATCTCCCGGTCGTAGATCACCGCCTTGAGGAGCCGGCCCGGCCGGGTGCGCTCCAGCGCCCACGCCAGCAGCGCGGCGATCGCCACCGCGGCGCCGATCAGGACGAGATCATAGCGGGCGAAGCTCACCTCGCCCACCTGGAGCCTGCCCAGCAGGCTGTAGGGCTGGTGGGCCATGTAGGGATTCACGCCCCAGACGAGCTTGATCAAGTCCTCCAGCATGAGCAGCACCGCGTAGGTGACCAGCAGCATCACCACCTCGTCGCGGCCGTACATGAACCGCAGCACGCCCCGCTCCACCAGCAGGCTCACCGCCGCCCCTGCGACCAGGGCGGCCGCCAGGAGGACCGGGTAACCCCCCCAGGGAACGTACCCGGAGGCGAAGTACCACCCGGCGGCGGAGGCGGCGGCGTAGGCGCCCACGGCGTAGAGACTGCCGTGGGCCAGGTTCAGGATCTTCATCACCCCGTAGACCAAGGTAAGGCCCGCGGCCACGATGAACAGCCACGAGGCGTAGATCAGCCCGTCGGCGACGATGGCGAGCAGCTTGAGCATGGACCTAGCACTTCGCCCCCGGGAAACCGGCCTCGATCCACTGCTCGCTGGTCATGGTGTCCGGGGGATTGACGCACTCGGCCGGGTAGCGCTTGACGTTCACGATCGCCGGCTTGCCCCCCTCCCGCTTGAAGCGTCCGTAGACCATTTCCTGTACCGCCTGGTGCCCTTTGCCCAGGACCATCTTCACCGTGCCGCTGGGCGCTTCGAAGGTGAGTCCCTCCAGGGCGGCGATGATGTCGGCCTCCGATGGATTGGGCTTCGCCTGGGCCGCTTTCTCGGCGGCGGCCTTCAGGCCCAGGATCGCCTGGGCCATCTTGTAGGAGGGGTAGGTGGGCCAGGTGTTGTAGCGGTTGAAGTAGCTCTCCCGGAACCAGCGGTTCAAGGCGTTGTCCGGCGCGAACACGCCGTAGGGTCCACGGCCGCCGATCACGGCGCCCTCGGGCATCTGGTCGGCGAGGCGGAACATGGCGGTCTCGCCGGTGGTGAGCACGGGCGTCTGCTTCGCGAACAGGCCCCGGGCGGACGCCTGCAGCACGAAGCTTTCCATATCTCCGCCCCAGAAGCTGGAATGGACGTAATCGGCCTCGTGCAGCATCAGCGCCGAGATCTCCGCGCCGTACTGCCCGGCGAAGAGTTTCGGCCACTGGACGGTGCCCACCTCCACGCCCGGCTTCAGTTTCTGCAGGGCCTTGATGAAGTCGTTCCAGGAGTCCTGCCCCCAGGCGTAGTTCTGGTTGATCCCGTTTACCCGCTTGAGGTTGGGGGTGAGCTCCAGGATGTAGCGGGCGGCGCCCACGTTGTCCATGGTGGCGGTGGGGCCGGTGCGGAACACGTACTTGTAGCTGCGCTCTTCGAAGACCCGGGGCGTGCCGCAGTCGAAGAAGACGGTGAGTTTCTTCAGCTCCTCCGCCACTGGCGCGACGGCGAGGCAGTCCCCCGAGGAGATATAGCCGATCACCGCGTCCGCCTTGTCCCGCTGCACCAGGTTGCGAAATTCTGCCACCTGCTTGGTGGGACCGCCCGCCTCGTCCACCCAGATCGGCTTGATGGCAAGCCCCGCGATCCCCTTGGCTCCGTAGGGCGCCGGCACGGTGCCGTTGTTGATCGCCTCGATCACCATCTCGGCGGCGTTGCGCGCCGGGACGCCGAAGGGACCCGCGGCGCCGCCGGAAAGGAAAGTCACCAGCCCGAGGCGGTACTCCTGGGCGGCCGCCGGAGCCGTCGCCGCCGCCAGAAATACCCCTGCGAGGAGCCCCGTGGCCAGGCCGCCGAACCGTTTCCCCTGCTTCGATCGATCTTTCATGGTCCCCTCCTTATCCGTGTGTCTGCGTTTGTCGGTTGGATTCCGCCCGCCGGGCCGCGCGCGGCCGAGCGCAGCGCCTCCGGCGGGTACACCTTGAATCGGCTGAGCATGGCCTTCGCGGGCGGAAAGCGCTCGTCGGGCACCACCTCGCCGATGGCGACGGTCTGCTGCATCTGGTGGGTCGCCGGATCCATGTAGGACTCGAAGCCCTCCGGGTCTTCCGGGAGCTTGAGCCGCAGCCCCTCCAGGGCGGCGATCAGGCGCTCGCCGTCGGCGACCCCGCCCGCCCGAGCCACCGCCTCGGCGATGGCCAGGATCCCGGTGTACGCTCCTTGCGCCGCGTAGGAGGGATAGCGCCCCGCCCGGGCATGGAAACCCTGGACGAAGCGGCGGTTCGCCTCCGTCTCGGGCCAGTTGTTGTGGTGCCGCGCCGAGAGGATCAACCCGGTGGGCATGTCGGCGCCTAAGGCGGCCATCACTTCGTAGTTTCCGCCGGCGTCGAAATTGGCGAACTGTATCTTCTCGAACAGGCGCACCGTCCTGGCCTGCTGGATGAAGGCCACCAGGTCGCCCCCCCAGTGGCCGTTCACCACCAGGTCGGGCTTCGCCTCCAGGAGGGCCGCGATGTAGCGGGAATAGTCCGGCTCGTACAGCTTGGGCCACAGCACCGCGGCCACCTCGTAGCCCACGCCGAGGGCGTCGAGGGCCTGGCGCAGGTCCAGCCACTGCCTGTGACCGTAATCGTAGTCCGGCCCGATGAAGGCGATGCGCCGCCAGGGCCTGCGGCGCTGCAGCTCCTGGAGGTAGCGGGCCCCCGCCTCCATGGACTGGCGCGTGTTGTTGGTCACGCGGAAGTAGTGGCGGTGCAGCGCCTCCTCGGTGAGCCGCGACGAGGCGTGGTCGGTGCCAATGAAGATGGTCCGAGTGCGCCGGGCCACCTCGGTCACCGCGAGGGCGACAGCGGAGGAGACCACCCCGCACAGGAAGTGCACCCGGTCCCGCTCGACGAAGCCCTGGGCGGTCAGGGCCCCGAGGGAGGGCTTGGACTTGGTGTCCTCCACCAGCACCCGCAGCCGGGGCGTGTCGCGCCGCTCCGCGATCTCCGCGAGGGCCAGTTCGATGGCCGCCACGCTGTCCCGGCCGTAGAGGCCTCCGCGCCCGGTCATGGGGAACATGCAGCCCACCACCACGTCGGCCTTGTCCCGAGGCGCCCCCAGCTCGATGCGCGCCGCCGCCGGGGACGCGGCCAAAGCGCCAGCGGCGAGGAGCAAGGCCCCCATGCTACCTAGGATCCGACGCCCTCCTCCGTTCATGTGCTGGCCCTCCTGTCTCCTCCTGAGCAAGGGGCGTTCCATGGACATCCGCAAAGCCAAATCGTTGGGATTCAACCTGTTGCACCAAACGATGCCCCGGGCCCCTTGAGCGCTTTCCGCTCTAGGGGGCGCGAGGCCGAGCGGTTTCCGCTCAGCCCACCTTGAGGCGCTTGAGCCGCCGCTTGAGGGCGTGGCGGGAGATGCCCAGCAACTGGGCAGCGAGGCCCTTCTGGCCCCGGGCCCGGGCCAGCGCTTCCAGCAGCAAGTCGCGCTCGGCCGCCGCCAGGCGCTCTGGCAAGGCGTGGCGACCGGCCGCCGGACCTCCCGGATCGGAGGGTCTCATCTCCGGGGGGAGGTGCGAGGGCTCGATGGTCTGGCCTGGATGGAGAATGGTGAGCCGCTCCATCAGGTTGCGCAGTTCCCGCACGTTCCCCGGCCAGGGGTAGGCGCGGAACAGCCTCCGTGCCGCCTCCCCCAGCTTGACCGGGGCGCATCCTTCCTCCCGGGCGAAACGCTCGGCGAAGTGGGCGGCGAGCAGGAACACGTCCTCGCCCCGGTCCTGGAGGGCCGGCAGCTCCATGGGGACCACGTTCAACCGGTAGTACAGGTCCTCGCGGTAGCGGCCCGCGCGCACCTCCGCCGCCAGATCCCGATTGGTGGCGGCCACGACGCGCACGTCCGCCGCCGCCTCGCGAGCGCTCCCCAGGGGGCGATAGGTGCGGTTTTCTAGGAAAGAGAGGAGCTTCGCCTGCAGCGGCGGCGCCAGCTCCCCGATCTCGTCGAGGAACAGGGTGCCCCCGTCGGCCAGGGCCACCAGCCCGACCCGCCGCTGATGGGCGCCGGTGTAGGCCCCTTTTTCGGCGCCGAAGAGCTCCGCCTCCAGGAGCGGCTCGGGCAGGGAGGCGCAGTTCACCTCCACGAAGGGCCCGGCGCGGCGCTCGCTCTCCTGGTGGATCGCCCGCGCCACCACCGCCTTGCCGGTGCCGGAAGCGCCCAGCAACAGGATGGTGCGGGCGCTGCTCGCCGCGACCCGGGCCACCTGCTCGCGCAGCCGCTGGGTCGCGGGATGCTCGCCGACGATGACCGCCTCGCTCGCCGTCAGCCCGCGCCGGTAGGCCACCTCTTGGTCGATGCGCCGGCGCTTCACGGTGGATTCGATCAAGTGCACCAGCTCGTCCAGGTCGAAGGGCTTGGTGAGGTAGTCGGAGGCGCCGGCCTTCACGCATTGCACGGCGGCCCGGGTGTCGCCGTGGGCCGAGATCATGATGACCGGCAGGTCCGGCCGGGCCGCCTTGAGGGCGGCCAGCACCTCCATGCCCGAGACCTCCGGCAAGCGCAGATCCAGGAGCACCGCGTCGGGATCGATCTCGGCGGCGAGCTTCAGGCCGCTCTCGCCGTCGAACGCCCCGCGCGCGTCGATTCCCGCCCCCTTCAGGGCGAACTCCAGGGAGCGCACCAGCTTGCGCTCGTCGTCAATGATGAGCACCAGGGGCGCAGTCTTCATGGGTGAGGTCCGCGGCGGCGAGGGGAAGGCGCACGGTCACCGTGGTGCCGGCGCCGGGCTCGCTCGCGATCTCGATCCGGCCCCCGTTCATCTCGGCGAGCTGGCGCGACACGGCCAGCCCGAGCCCGGTGCCGCCGGGTTTGGTGGTGAAGAAAGGCTCGGCCACCTTGTCCACGAGCCCCGGCGGGATGCCGACCCCCGTATCGGACACGGCCAGGCAGCCGACGGGCCCGTCCCGGTAGGCGCGCAGGGTGAGCGTTCCCCCCTGGGGCATCGCCTGCAGGGCGTTCAGCACCAGGTTCACCAGGATCTGCTGGGCCTGGCCCGCGTCCAGATGGAAGCGCAGGTCCCGCTCCCCCAGCACGGAGATGGCGACCCGGGATTCCTCCGCCATGGAGCCGGCGAGGGCCGCCACCCGGCGCAGCAGCTCCCCCGCCGTGACGTCGCTTTTCTCCGGTTCGCTGGGGCGGGCGAAGCTGAGCAGGCTCTGGATCACGCCGTTGATGCGCTCGATCTCCTCGACGACGAGATCCACCAGCTCCCGTCGCGCGGGCTCCGTCTCCCTCGCTCCCAGGGCCTGCACGCTGGTCTTGATGGTGGCCAGGGGATTGCGCACCTCGTGGGCGATGCTGGCGGCGAATTCCCCCAGCGCCGCCCGCTTCTCGGTTTCCACCCGGGCGCGGATCAGCGCCCGCAACTCAGCGCTCATGCGGTTCAGCGCCCGCGCCAGGGTGGCGATCTCGTCCCGGCCTTCCACCGGAACGTGGATCGCCAGCTCGCCCCGGGCCACCGACTCGGCGCCGGCCACCAGGGGCGCGATGCGGCGGCGCATGCGCGCCCCCAGCCGCAGGAACAGCAAGAGCAGGGCGCCGGCGGACGCGCTCGCGAGACCCAGCATGATGTAGCGCACCGGGGCCCCGGGGGAGGGCAGCTCGGCCGCCTCCCGCAGCATCGCCGGAAACCATCCCGGCGCGATCTCGGGACCGGAGACGAGGGGCGCGGCGACCCGCAGCTCGGTGCCTACCTCGGAGAAGACGCGTCCATTGGGGGTGTGCAGGACCGGGCGGTAGACGTCTAGCGCCGCCCCCGTTAGCAGCTCGGTGACCGAGGCGAGCCGCACCTGGAGGGCGACGCTCACCGGCTCCGATCCGATGCGCCGGCGCAGCAGAAACCAGCTGGGGCGCCCGTCCCCCGGCACCAGCGGGCCGATCAGCTCGGCGCCCTGGAACTCCACCCGGGGCAGCGCCCCGAGGGAGAACTCCCGCTCCTCCCACAGAGGCGCACCGGGTGCGCCGTGTCCAGGCAGCGCCGCCAGCACCCGCCCGGCGGCATCGAAGAACAGCACACCGTAGACGTCCGGGGCGTCGGTCTCGTAGCGCAGCAGGTTGAGCAGGCGTTCGTCGAGCCGGTGCAAGTCCGTGTGGGCGATGGCCGCCAGCTCGGGGAAATCGGCCAGGGCCTCGAGCTGGAACGCCTTGGTCCTCAGGAAATCGGCCAGCTTGCTCGCCGCGGCGGTGAGCCGGCTTTCGAGGCGCTGGTCGGCGAGCCGCACCACCATCTCGGCGGCATAACGATCATAGAGGACCACGGTGGCGGCGAGGGGCACCAGAGCCGCCAACAGGGACACCAGGAGATAGCGCGCGCTCAGGCTCGAGTGCACTGGGATGTCGCGCAACCGCCCCCATGACTGGCCCAGGACGCGGCGGGCCCGGCGCGACACCGTGGTGAAGGGACTCCCTGGCATAGGCTTCCGGTCTCGAAGGCGACTGCCGAGACATTTGAGCACGGGGCGGACGCGGTTACAATCCGCGGCCTAACCGGCCCGGCCCTCGATCACCCTCCAGCCGGTGCGGCGGGCCGCCGCGGTGAGCCCGGCGTCGGGCGCCACGGCGACGGGCGTGCCCACCGACCCGAGCAGCGGCAGGTCGGACGCCGAGTTGGCGTAGGCCACGCATTCCCCCAGCGTCGTTCCATGAGCTACGCATAGGCCCTCGGCCAGCATCCGTTTTTCTTCGCCGTAGGGATGGACCAGGGGCGGGGCGGCGCTGTAGCGCCCGGCCCCATCGGTGGCGCACACGGTGGCCACCACCTGGGGCACGCCGATGGAGCGGGCCAGCGGCCAAGCGAGGAAATCGGGCGTGCCCGTGAGCAGGACCAGGCGGTCGCCCCGCTCGGCGTGGGCGCACAGCCGCTGGACCAATGCCGGGCGGATATGGCGGACCAGGTGTTCGGCCACGAAGCGCTCCCCCAGCCGGGCGATGTCCTCGACCTCGAGCCCGTACAGGTAGGCCTTGTTCTTCCTCAGCACGTCGCGCCCGTAGCGCGGCCACTCGCGGACGGCGAAGCCCGCGTAGGCCAGCATCTGGCGCGGCCCCAAGAAGCCGCGCCGGGCGAGATAGGCGGCGAAGCGCGGCTCGGAATGGGCCACCCGCAAGAGCGTCCCGTCCACGTCGATCAGCACCAGGGCCACGGCGGACTAGCGCGCCGCCCGGGCCGGGGCGACCCGCTCGGAGGCGACAAACTCCACGATCACCGGCAGGCCGCGGGCCAGGCACAGGACGACGGCGATCAACACCAGGGCGTCCTTGATGCCGAGGAGCAGGGCGCTCCTCTCCGCCCACAGTTCGGGAAACACCTGCGGCCAGGGCTGGATGAGCAGAATCCAGCAGAAGGCCAGCATCTTGGCCGCGCCGTAGGCGAAGCGCATGAAGCGTCCCGCCACCAGCCAGCGCCCGAGGGCCGTGCGCGCCATGGCGAACGGGGTCTCGCCCCGCTTGAGTCCCTGGGCGCGCACCGCGTCCACCAGGAAACCGCGGGTGAGAAAGACGATCCCGACCCATACCGGCACGAGGCCCAGGTGCACAGTCACGAGCCACAACACGTTTTCCACCACGCGATCGACGGCGATGTCGAACACGGACCCGAACAGGCTTTCCTCGCGGCGCTTGCGGGCGACGTAGCCGTCAATGCCGTCGAGGGCGAAGATCAGCACGAGGAGCGGCGCATTCAGGAGCTGCCAGGGCGGCGGTAACTGGTAGACCATGACGACCAGCACGAAAAGGAGGACGAAGCGGGAGGCGGTGATCAAGTTGGCCATGGGACGCGGCGTCGAGGAATGGAGAACGATGGTATGAATGGACTCCGTTCCGGCGGCCGCCACCGCTTCCGCGCCCCCGGGCCGAGAGCGGGAGCCGGCGCGCCGGGCGTCGTGGAATTGGAAGACGATCCGGGGTTGCGGGTTCCCGAGCCCGCAGCGGCTTGGTAATGCTCTTGCCTCGACGGGCGTAGGTCGGCCCTCGAGGCCCTATAAAAAAGCCAGCCCGGAAGGCTGGCTTTCCTAGGACACGAAAGCGGACCGACTCATGCCGCCGTGGCGCGCTCCAGGAGCTTCTGGAGCTCTCCCCGTTGGTACATCTCGGTCATGATGTCCGAGCCGCCGACGAACTCCCCGTTCACGTAGAGCTGGGGGATGGTGGGCCACTGGGCGTACTCCTTGATGCCCTGGCGGATCTCCGGATCCTCCAGCACGTTCACGCTGAAGAAGTCGGTGACGCCACAGGCCTTGAGGATGTTCACCGCGTTGGCGGAAAAGCCGCACTGGGGAAACTGGGGCGTGCCTTTCATGTAGAGCACCACCTTGTGGCCGGTGACTTGTTGTCTGATCTTTTCCTGGACGCTCATCTGCACTCCTATAAACGTTTTGAATCCATCGATGGAAATAACCGACTAATTTGCTAAGGAATTATACAGGGCTGCCGGCTAAAGTCTCAAGGCGGGCACCACTGACCCGTTCGAGGCCGGCCAGGTCGCGGACGGTGAACCCATCGATCAACCCGGCTTGCCCGAAGAGGCGGCGGCACGCCTCCCCCTGGTCGAACCCGTGCTCCAGCAGCAGCCAACCCCCGGCAAGCAGATGGTCGCGGCAGCCCGCCACGATGCGGCGGATGCCATCGAGCCCATCGGGGCCACCCACCAGGGCCTCGTGGGGCTCGAAGCGCAAGTCCCCCTCCTGGAGGTGGGCGTCGCCGGCCGCCACGTAAGGCGGATTCGAAACGATCACCTCGAAACGCTCGCCTTCCAGTCCTTCGTACCAATCCCCATGGACGAAGCGCACATTGGCCGCGCCGAGGCGGGTGGCGTTTTCCCGGGCCACCGCAAGCGCCGCCACCCAGAGGTCGGTGGCGACCACCCGGGCCTGGGGCCGCTCGCGGGCGATGGCGATGGCCACCGCGCCGCTGCCGGTCCCCAGGTCCAGCACCCCCACCGCTTCACCGGGCGGGATGCGCGCCAAGGCTTGCTCCACCAGCAGCTCCGTCTCCGGCCGGGGGATCAGCACCGCGGGCGTGACTTTGAACTGGAGACCGTAGAACTCCTGGCGTCCGGTGATGTAGGCGACCGGCTCCCCCCGCCTTCTGCGCCCGATCAGCGCGCGAATCCGCGCCTCGTCCGTCTCGCTCAACACCGCGTTGGACGCGGCGACGAGCTGGGCGGCGCTGCGGGAAAGGGCATGGCCGGCGAGGGCGCGCGCCTCCAGGTGCGCTTCGCCGAAGGGAAGACCCAGGGCGTCCTGCAGCGCCCGCGCCGCCTCTCGCAAGAAGGCGTCCAACGTCGTGTCCATGTCCCTGTCCCGGCCTGTGCGCTCTCGCCCCGCAACCCTGAAACCTTCTGTCCAGCCATTAACCCCGCGCCCCAGAGCGCCCGGGCGACTTACGCCGGGGTTTCCGCCATGGCTTGGAGCTGCTCGCTCTGGTGCTCGGTGGCGAGGGCATCCAGCAGCTCGTCCAGATCCCCGTCCATGATCTGGTGGATCTTGTACAGGGTGAGGTTGATGCGGTGGTCGGTCACCCGGCCCTGGGGGAAGTTGTAGGTGCGGATGCGCTCGGAGCGGTCGCCGCTGCCGATCAGGAGCCTGCGGGTGGCGGCCTGCTGGCTCTGCTGCTCCCGGAGCTGCTTGTCCTTGATCCGGGCCGCCAGGATGGCCAGGGCCTGGGCCTTGTTCTTGTGCTGGGAGCGGTCGTCCTGGCACTCCACCACGATGCCCGTGGGCAGATGGGTCACCCGCACCGCCGAGTCGGTCTTGTTCACGTGCTGGCCGCCGGCACCCGAGGCGCGGAAGGTGTCGATGCGCAGCTCCGCCGGGTTGAGGACCACGTCGCTCACCTCGTCGGCCTCCGGCATCACCGCCACCGTGGCCGCCGAGGTATGGATGCGACCCTGGGTCTCGGTGGCCGGCACCCGCTGCACCCGGTGCCCGCCGGACTCGAACTTGAGGCGGGAATAGACCCCCTTGCCCACGATCTTGGCGATGATCTCCTTGTAGCCGCCCAGCTCGCTCGCGCTCGCGCTCAGCACTTCCACTTTCCAGCCCTTACGCTCGGCATAGCGGGAGTACATGCGGAATAAGTCTCCGACGAAGAGGGCCGACTCGTCGCCCCCCGTGCCGGCGCGGATTTCCAGGAACACGTTGCGCTCGTCGTTGGGATCTTTGGGCAAGAGCATTCGCTGCAGCTCCGCCTCGATGCGGGCGATCTGCCCGCGGGCCTGCTCCAGCTCCTCTTCCGCCAGCTCCTTGAGCTCCGGGTCGCCCAGCATCGTCCGGGCGGCCTCCAGGTCCTGCTGCCGCTGGCGGTAACCCCGGTAAAGCTCCACCAGGGGCGTCAGTTCGGCGTGCTCCCGGGCGAGCTTACGGTAGTGGTCGAGATCGGCCGCCGCATCCTCCCGGGCGAGAGCCCGGTCGATCTCCTCCAGGCGCCGCTCCAGCTTGTCCAGCCGTTCGACCAGGCTGCGCTTCATGGGTGGGGGTGATGCATCTGGTACAGGCGATGAACGAGCTCCAGCAGCCGCTCCCGGTCCTCGGGGGTCGCGTGGGACAGGGCGTGGCTGGGGGCATGGAGCAGCTTGTTGGTGAGGGCCCGGGACAGGGCCTCTACCACCCGGACCGGGTCTTCGCCTCGGGCGAGGGCCTTCAGCGCCCGCTCCAGTTCGTACCGCCGCTGGCGCTCCGCCTGGTCCCGCAGCGCCCGGATGGTCGGCACCATTTGCCGGGCCTCCAACCATTCCATGAACGAGACCACGTTGCTGTCGATGATGGCCTCTGCCTGCACCACCGCGCCCTGGCGCGCGTCCATGCCCTCCTGCACGATCTCCGCCAAGTCGTCCACGGTGTACAGGAACACGTCGTCCAGCTCGCCCACCTCGGGTTCCACGTCCCGGGGAACGGCGAGATCCACCACGAACATGGGCCGGTGCTTGCGCGCCCGCACCGCCCGCTCCACCAGCCCCTTGCCCAGGAGGGGCAGGGGGCTAGCGGTACAGGTAATGACGATGTCGTGCAAGGCGAGGACGTCCGGCAGCTCGCTCAAGGTCACGGCCCGGCATTGCAGCCGCGCGGCCAGCGCCTCCGCCCGGTCCAGAGTGCGGCTGACCACGGTCATGCGCTGCGGCCGGTGGGCGGCGAAATGGGTGGCGCACAGGTCGATCATCTCGCCCGCGCCCACGAACAGCACCGATTGCTCGCCGATGGAGGGGAAAATCTTGAGCGCCAGGCGCACCGCCGCGGCGGCCATGGAGACGGAATTGGCGCCGATGTCGGTGCGCGTGCGCACCTCCTTCGCCACGCTGAAGGTCCGCTGGAACAGCTTGTGCAGCAGCACCCCCAGGGTCCCCGCTTGCTCCGCCGTGCGCACCGCCTCCTTGAACTGGCCGAGGATCTGGGGCTCGCCCACCACCATGGAGTCCAGGCCGCTCGCCACGCGGAAGGCGTGCTTCACCGCCTGCTCCCGGGGGAGTTGGTACAGGTAGGGCTCCAGGGCGGCGGCGGGGATGCGGTGGTAGCCCGCGAGCCAGCGCACAGCCTCGTCCGGCTGGTCGGTGCTGCAATACACCTCGGTGCGGTTACAGGTGGAAAGGATCGCGGCTTCCGTGACCGGCCGCCGCTCCACCAGGTCGCGCAGCGCATCCGTCAGCGCTTCCGTCTGGAACGCGACCTTTTCCCGCACCTCGAGGGGGGCGCTCTGGTGATTGATTCCGATGGTGTACAACTGCATGGCCCCGCCGGCGGGCACGAAACGCCTCGCCGGCGCTCCGAAAATGCAAAAAGTGATTGATTATAGTATGGGAACATCCGGGGCGCACCAGCAGGACGGGGGGCCTTGGCGGGCCGCAGGCGCCGGCGCTCAGGCGCTCGGCCGAGCCGGGACCGACAGGCCGAGGGGCGGGCGGAGCTTTTCGGGCAGCCCCCGCCCCATGCGGGCCCGATGCCCGCAATAATGGGCCAGTTTCTCGCCCGCGAGGACCAGGGTCTTGCTCTTTCCGCTGCGGGGCGCGACGCCGCTGACCGAGAGCTCCTGCTGGTCCGACACCGCCACCGCGGCGAGCTTTTCGTCCGTCTCCAGCCCCATGACGATCACTCCCCGGCCCCGGGCCAGGCGCTTCATCTCGGCGATGGAAAAGAGGAGCAGCCGCCCCCGCTCCGAGAGGGCCGCCACGTAGTTGCCCGGGGAGTCCTCGAAGACGAAGGGCGCGATGGGGGCCTCCCCCGGTTCCAGCGCCATGAACTCGCGCCCGGCCCGGCGGGTGGACAGCATGTCGCCGAGGGTGGTGATGAAGCCGTAGCCGCCGCTTCCCGCCACCAGCACCCGGGTGTCCGGCCTGCCCGCTACGCAGTGCAGGATACGGCCGCCTGCCTGCACCTCCACCAGGGAGGAGGCGGGCGCGCCGTCGCCCCGGGCGCTCGGCAGCTCCGAGGCCTGCACGGTGTAGGCCCGTCCGTTGGAGTCGAGGAACACCACCGGGTCCACGGTGCGGCAGTGGATCAGGGCGGCCAGGGAATCACCTTCCTTGAAGGAGAGGGTGGAGGCGTCCACTTCCCAGCCCTGGCGGCTGCGCACCCAGCCGTTGCGGGAAAAGATCACCGTCACCGGCTCGTCGATGACGGGGGCGGCGACTGCCGCCTTTTCGGTGGCTTCGATGAGGGTTCGGCGCTCGTCGCCGTAGGTCCTGGCGTCGGCCTCGATCTCCTTAACCACCAGGTTCTCCAGGGCCCGCCGGCTCGCCAGCACCTTCTCCAGCGTCTCCCGTTCCTTGCGCAGCTCCTCCAGCTCTTTCTCCACCTTGAGGTGCTCGAGCTTGGCGAGCTGGCGCAGCCGGATCTCCAGGATGTCCTCCGCCTGGCGCTCGGTGAGCTTGAACGCCTTAATGAGCTCGGCCTTGGGATCGTCGGCGGCCCGGATGATCTTGATCACCTTGTCCACGTGGAGCAGCACCAGCATGCGCCCTTGCAGCACGTGGATGCGCTCCAACACCTGCGCCAGCCGGTGCCGCGTACGCCGGGTCACCGTGGCGAGGCGGAACTCGAGCCACTCGGCGAGCGCCTGCTTCAGCGACTTGGTGGCGGGCCGCCCGTCAAGCCCCACCATGGTGAGATTCAGGGAGACGTTGGTCTCCAGGCTGGTCTTGGCCAGCAGCAGGTTCACGAACTCGGTCTCGTCGACGCGGGAAGTCTTGGGCTCGAACACCAGCCGCACCGGGTGGGCCCGGTCGGACTCGTCCCGGGCCCGGTCCAGCATGGAGAGCATGAGCTGCTTCTCCCGCACCTGCTCCGGCGCCAGGGACTTCTTGCCTGGCTTGGGCTGGGGATTGGTGATGGCCTCGATTTCCTCCAGCACCTTGCGGGCGGAAGTGCCGGGCGGCAGCTCTTGCACCACCACCTGCCACTGGCCCCGGGCCAGGCGCTCGATTGTCCAGCGCGCCCGCACCCGGATCGTTCCCCGCCCCGTTTCGTAGGCCTGCTTGAGCTCCTCGGGCGGGGTGATGATCTGGGCGCCTCCCGGGAAGTCGGGGCCCGGGACGTACTGCATGAGCTCTTCCACGCCGAGCCCGGGATCGCGGATCAGGGCAATCGCCGCGCGCGCCACCTCGTTCAGGTTGTGGCTGGGGATCTCGGTGGCCATGCCCACCGCGATGCCCGAGGCGCCGTTCAAGAGCACCACGGGAAGACGCGCCGGCAATACCTTAGGCTCGGTGCGGGTGCCGTCGTAGTTGGGCACCAGGTCCACCGTGCCCAGGTCCACCTCGGCGAGCAGCACCTCGGCGAACCGGGTGAGCCGCGCCTCCGTGTAGCGGTAGGCGGCGGGGTCGTCCCCGTCCCGGGAACCGAAGTTGCCCTCCCCGTCGATCAGGGGGTAGCGCAGGGTCCAGTCCTGGGCTTGGCGCACCAGGGCGTCGTACACCGACGCGTCGCCGTGGGGATGGTACTTCCCGAGGACATCGCCCACCACCGCAGCGGACTTGGTGCGCTTGGCGCCGGAGCGCAGCCCCGCCTCCCACATGGCGTAGAGGATTCGGCCCTGCACCGGCTTCTGCCCGTCGGCGAGCCGGGGCAGCGCCCGGTCCTTGACCGTGGCGACGGCGTACTGCAGGTACTGGGTCGATGCATATCTGCCCAGGGGCAGGGCATCGCCGGGCTCGCCCTCCAGGGGGGCGAAGTAGGGCGGCAGCCTCCCGCTGCCCGACCCGCCGGCCGGAGGCGAGCCCTTGGGTTTCGGTTTTTCCCCGACGACGGTCGCGCCGCCTTCGAACAGCTCCGACTGGTTTCCCATCCAAGCCTTCCTTACTCTTCGGCCCTCACGTGATGTCCGCCTCCACCAGGTTGCCGTAAGCCTCCATCCACTCCCGGCGCTGGGCGGCGTTTTCCCGGGCCATCATCATGTTGAAGACGGAAAGGGACTCCTGCAGCTCGGCCCCGGCGAGGCTGACCGGCAGCACGCGGCGCGTGTCCGGATTGAGGGTCGTCTCCCAGAGCTGCTCCGGGTTCATCTCCCCCAGGCCCTTGAAGCGGCTCACCGTCCAACTCCCGGGGCGCACGCCCTCGTCGGCGAGCTTCGCGAGCAGCGATTCCAGCTCGGCGTCGTCCAGGGCGTAGAGCTTGCGCGCCGGGCGGCCCTTGCCCTGGGCCGGCACGTCGACGCGGTACAGGGGCGGCCGGGCCACGTACACGTGGCCGCGCTCGATCAGCTTGGGGAAATGGCGGAAGAAGAGGGTCAAGAGCAGCACCTGGATGTGGGCCCCGTCCACGTCCGCATCCGCCAGGATGATGATGCGCTTGTAGCGCAGCCCCGAAAGATCCACCGCGTCGCCGGGCTTGTGGTGATCGACGCCGATGGCCAGCGCGATGGCCTCGATCTCCTTGTTGGAGTAGAGAGTATGGGGATCGTCCTGCCAGGTGTTCTTCGGTTTCCCCTTGAGGGGCAGCACCGCCTGGAACTCCTTGTCCCGGGCCTGCTTGGCCGAGCCGCCTGCGGAATCGCCTTCCACGATGAAGAGCTCGCTGCGCTCCGGGTCGTCGCTGGCGCAATCGGTGAGCTTGCCGGGCAGCACCGCCACGCCGGAGCTCTTGCGTCGCTCCACCTTCTGCGCCGCCCGGGTGCGGGCCTGGGCCTGGCGGATCGCCAGCTCGGCGATGCGCCTGCCTTCCTCCACGTGCTGGTTGAGCCACAGCTCGAAGGGGTCGCGCACCATCTGGGCCACGAGCTTCACCGCATCGCGGGAGATCAGCTCGTTCTTCACCTGGCCCTTGAACTGGGGATCCAGCATCTTGACCGCCAGCACGTAGGAGGCGCGGGACCACACGTCCTCCGGCACCACCTTCAAGCCGCGGCTGCCCATGGAGTGCAGGTCGATGAAGTTCCTAACCGCCTGGTAGACCCCTTCCCGCAGACCCGCCACATGGGTGCCGCCGTGGCGCGTGGGGATCATGTTGACGTAGGACTCGGTGACGGTTTCGCCCTCGGCGGTCCAGGCGATGGCCCACAGGGCCCCCTCTCCTTCCGCGAAGCTGTCGGACTCGGACTGGGCGGTGATGTAGCGCTCGCCGTAGAAGGGCGCGGCGACGGGCCCGAGCCCGGCCATGGCCTCGGCGAAGTAGCCCCGGATCCCCTCCGGGAAGTGCCACTCGGTAGTCTCGATTCGGCCCTTCTTCTCGATCCCCAAGGTGAAGCGCACGCCGGGCAGCAACATGGCCTTGGCGCGCAGCAGTGCCACGATCTGCTGGACGTCGATCTTCGGCGAGTCGAAATACTTGGCATCGGGCCAGAAGCGCACCCGGGTCCCGGTCTCCCGGGGCCCCACGGCGGCGATTTTCCGCAGGGGCTCCTTCACCTGGCCGTTGTCGGCGAACACGATGCGGTAGTGGCCGCCGTCCCGCTTCACCTCCACCTCGAGCCGCCGGGACAGGGCGTTGGACACGCACACGCCGACCCCGTGGAGCCCCCCGGCGATGCGGTAGGCCGCGTCCTTGTCGGTCTTGCGGAACTTGCCGCCGGAATGCAACGTGGTGAAGATCACCTGCACCGCCGGCACCTTTTTCTTGGGGTGGACGTCGATGGGAATGCCACGGCCGTCGTCCTCCACGGTGGCGGAGCCGTCCTCGTGCAGGATCACCGAGACGCGCTTCGCGAACCCGGCGAGCCCCTCGTCGGCGGCGTTGTCGATCACCTCCACCAGGGCGTGGTTGGGGTTCTGGGGATCGGTGTACATCCCCGGCCGATGGAGGATCGGCGACAGATCCTCCAGGATCTCGATGTCCTTTGCGCTGTAGCCCGCGTCCTTGGCCATGATGGTCAATCGCTTCCCCGCCGCTCCGCGGAAAGGCTCAAGCCGCCATTCAAGAAGCGAAAAAGGCTTGCCGACTTTCGGGATCGCGCAAGCCTTGGGTGTTCCGCGTCGTCAATGGGAGAAAACCGCTTTGTCGTTTAGGGTTCTCCTTGCCCGCGCCCCTCGACCACGGAGCGTTCGGCGCGAAATTATGGCACAGTGCGGAAAAGCCTGTCACGCTGGGGCCACCGCCTTGAACCCGCGGCTCCGGAATACCATATAGAATCGAGATAGAATCAGGATACCCACGGAGGAGTGAAGGAGCGGAAGTTGCTTCGATCATCCCGATTCTCAGGTCAGGGAGAACATACCATGCGAAAAATGTGGATCCTGGTGGCCGACAAGGCCAAGGCGCGCATCTTTCTGGCCGAAAAACCCCTGGGACCCCTCACCGAGCTGGAGGCACTGGTGCATCCGGAGAGCAGGCTGCACGCCCGGGAGCTGGTCTCGGACGTCCCCGGGCGTACCTTCGACCGCAGCGGCGAGGGGCGCCACGCCAAGGAGCCCAACGTGGACCCCAAGGAAACCGAGGCCATCAAGTTCGCCATCGAGATCGCCAGCCGCCTAGACGCCGCCCGGGTGCGGGGCGAGTTCGACCGGCTCGGACTGGTGGCCGCCCCCGAGTTCCTGGGCCTGCTGCGGGAGCGGCTCACGCCAGAGACCCGGGCCCTGGTGGAGTTCGAGATCGACAAGGATTTGATGCACCTGCGGCCCCAGGAGATCAGAGCCCGGCTGCCGGAGCGGTTGTTCTCGGCCGTGTAGCGCCGCCTCCATCGGAACGATTCCCCAGGCGTTCCTATCATGAACAAGCGAAAGGTTCTGGTGGCCGATCTTCGTCCCGGAATGTTCGTGTGCGAGCTGGATCGCCCCTGGCTCGAAACGCCTTTTCCCTTGCAAGGCCTGCTGATCGAGAGCAGGGAGCAGATCGAGGCACTGGAACGCTACTGCACCTACGTCTACATCGATCCCCTCAAAGGCTCGAGCGGCCAAGACGGCCCCGCGCCGAGACAGGCCGCGGTCTCCTCCGCCGCCCCGGGCGTCAAAGCGGCGAGCGCCTCCCACCCGGTCCCCGGGAACGTGTTGTACGAGGAACAGGCAAGCGTGGAGGAGGAGTTCCCGCGGGCGGAGCCCATCCGCCAGACCCTCTACACTCTGATGCAGGAGGTCCAGCAGGAGATCCGCAACGGGCGCATGCTGGAGACCTCGAAGCTCAAGCAAGCGCTGGGCGACATGGTGGACAGCGTGATCCGTAACCCCAACGCGCTCCTGCTGCTCACCCGCCTCAAGGCCAAAGACGCCACGTTGCTGGGACACTCCATCGACGCGGCCATCTGCCTCCTGGCGTTCGGCCGCCACCTGGGCCTGCACCGGGACGAATTGCAACTGCTGGGGCTCGGTGGCCTGCTCTACGACGTCGGCAAGATCCGGCTGCCAGAAGAGGTCCTCGCCAAGAAGGGGCGCATGAGCGCCGAGGAGCTCAGACTCATGAAGGGTCACGTGCAGTACGGGGTCGAGATCCTCAGCGCCACGCCCGGCATGCCGCCGGAGGTGATCGAAATGGCGGCGACCCACCACGAAAGGGAAGACGGAAGCGGCTACCCGGAAGGATTGGGCGGCGACCAGGTCGGGCCGTTCGGGAAGATGGCCGCCATCGTGGACTGCTTCCAGGAGTTGACCAGCGATCGCCTGCCGGTGCCTCCCGTACCCCACGCCGTGGCGCTGCAAATGATGCACCAATGGCGCCACCAGCTCTTCAACGGCTATCTGGTGGAGGAGTTCATCCAGTGCCTGGGAGCGTACCCAGCGGGCAGTCTGGTGGAGCTGAGCACGGGAGAGGTGGCCGTAGTGGCGGCGTCCAATCCGGGCAACCGCCTGAAGCCCCGCGTCATCCTGGTCCTCGATGCGGACAAGAAGCCTTATCCGGCCAAGGAGCTCGTCGACCTGGGCGCGGAGGCGCCGGGCTCCCGGGAAATCAAGCGCGCGCTGGAACCGGGGACCTACGGCGTCAACCCCGAGGACTGCTTCCGCCGTTAGCTGCGTCTGCCCCGCGGGCGGAACGGACCGGAACCAGACAGAAGGTAGAAGGAGCCCGGCGATGCTCGAGTTCCGATTGATCAGCCCGGAAGAGCGGGAGGCGTTCATCGCCGCCCTGCGCCGGCACGGCTGGCGCCCGGAAGACTTCACCCTCACGGAACAGCCTCTGGATCCCGCGACCGCGGAGGTGGAGGCGGAAACGGGGGAAGTCGCCGTCGCCTGCACCCGCAACCACCGGGTGGCGGTGTACCCCGTGGGGCGCGGATCCAGTTGGGTGTCGGACTTCGCCGACGACCTGCGCGCCGGCAGGTTCGGTTCGCCGACGGGTGGGATGGCGTGAACTCGCCGCCCGGCCGCGGGCAAGCCCGGCCGCGGAGGGAACGGGCTTTGGCCGGTGAGGGAAGGGCCGCAGGGGCGGGACGGAAATGGAAGCGGAACCCGTTATTTTCCTCATCCGGGGACCGATAACCTCCCTGCCCGATCAGCGAGAGAAAATCCTTGAACTTTCGGTCAACGGCTGACGACCATCGACCTCTGGCCTTTCTTTTGCCGCAGAATCGCTATCGCATCAAACCGGCACTACCCCGGCGGGCAATGCGGATTTGAGCGTTTCGGCCAGGCGCTCGAAGGTTTCCGGCAGCGGCGCTCTCCTGCGCCACACCAGGCCGATCGTGCGTCCTGGCGCGGGTTTCCTGAATGGCCGGCTTTCCACGCTTTTCCGGCTCGCGCGTGGTCCCGTGTCGATCGCCAAGGCCGGCAGCAGCGTCACCCCCAGCCCCATGCCCACCATCTGGCGCAGCGTCTCCAAGCTGGTGGCGCGCACCTCCTCGCGAATGCCGGCACGGACGCCACATATGTCGAGGGCCTGGTCGCGCAGGCAGTGGCCTTCGTCGAGCAGCAGCAGCTTCTCTCGGGCTAGATCAGCAACCCTCACCATGTCGCTTGCCGCTAGCGCGTGGCCGGCGGGGAGCGCGGCATAAAAAGGCTCGTAGAACAACGGCGCGATCCTGAGGTTGTCGTCGCCCATCGGCAACGCCAGAAGCCCCGCGTCGAGCCGGCCATCGAGCAAATGAGCGATGATCTGCGGTGTCATTTCCTCGCGCAGCAACAGGCGCAATTTCGGATGCTTTTTGTGCACCAGCGTAAGCGCGTGAGGCAAGTAGTAGGGCCCGAGCGTGGGAATGACGCCAAGACGGAGCGTGCGCGCCATCGGGTCCTGGGCATGGCGGGCGAGTTCGCGGATGCGCTCCGCCTCCTCGACGATCCTGCGCGCCGCCGCGAGGATTTCGCGGCCGATGGGGGTGGGCGTCACGCGTCTCACGCTGCGGTCAAACAACGTAACCCCAAGGAAATTCTCCAGTTTCTTGATCTGGGTGGACAGCGTGGACTGGCTAATGGAGCAGGCTTCGGCCGCGCGACCGAAATGGCCGTGCTCGGCCAGCGCGACAAGGTATTTCAACTCCTGAAGTGTCATGCGCTGCCGTTCGATTCCATCAATGGAAATATTCTAAACGATTCATTAGACAAATTCTCAACCATGGCTTTCAATAGGTTTACTCCACCGTGGAGTCGTAGTCCTACTATGAGGAGAGGCCATGTCCGAAAGCAAATGCCCATTTCATCACGCCACCGCTGCCGGTGGCGGCACGCCGACCAACCACGACTGGTGGCCGAACCAGTTGAATTTGAAGATTCTGAGCCAGTTCGCTTCCGAGACCAGCCCGATGGACGCCTCGTTCAATTATGTCGAGGAGTTCAAGAAGCTCGACCTCGCGGCGGTCAAGAAAGACCTGTATGCGTTGATGACCGACTCGCAGGACTGGTGGCCGGCCGACTACGGCCATTACGGGCCGCTTTTCATCCGCATGGCTTGGCACGCGGCCGGCACCTACCGTGTCGGCGACGGCCGCGGCGGCGCCGGCCTGGGCCAGCAGCGCTTCGCGCCGACCAATTCTTGGCCCGACAACGTCAACCTGGACAAGGCGCGGCGCCTCTTGTGGCCGATCAAGCAGAAGTACGGCAACAGGATTTCCTGGGCCGATCTCATCGTGCTAGCCGGCAACTGCGCGCTGGAGTCCATGGGCTTCAAGACCTTCGGCTTCGGCGGCGGGCGCGCCGATGTCTACGAGCCGGACGAGTCCGTGTACTGGGGCTCCGAAACGCAATGGCTCGGCGACGAACGCGGCGGCACCCAGCCCGACTTCGAGAATCCGCTCGCCGCCGTGCAGATGGGGCTGATCTATGTGAACCCGGAAGGCCCCGGCGGCAAGCCCGACCCGCTCGCCTCCGCGCGCCTGGTGCGCGAAACCTTCGCGCGCATGGCGATGAACGACTACGAGACCGTGGCGCTCACCTGCGGCGGTCACACCTTCGGCAAATGCCACGGCGCCGGCGATCCGCTCCTGATGGGTCCGGCGCCTGAGGCGGCCGATATCGAGAACCAGGGCTTAGGCTGGGTCAGCACCTACGGCTCGGGCAAGGGCGGCGACCAGATCGGCAGCGGCCTGGAAGGCTCGTGGACGCCTACGCCGACGAAGTGGGACATGAGCTATCTCGACATGCTGTTCGGCAACGAATGGGAACTGACCAAGAGCCCCGCTGGCGCCTGGCAGTGGACGCCTGTCAAGCAGACCGACGCCAATATGGCGCCGGCCGCGCACGATGCGTCGAAGAAGGTGCCCATCATCATGACCGACGCCGACATGGCGATGCGCTACGACCCCGAGTACGAAAAGATCGCGCGCCACTTCCACAAGAATCCGGAAGAATTCGCTAGAGCCTTCGCCCGCGCCTGGTTCAAGCTCACCCATCGCGACATGGGTCCCAAGACCCGCTACCTGGGCCCCGAAGTGCCGGCCGAAGACCTGATCTGGCAGGACCCCATTCCCGCGGTCAACCACCCGCTCGTCGACGATAAGGACGTGGCGGCGTTGAAAGCCAAGGTGCTGGCTTCCAGCCTCACCATCCCCGAGCTGGTCTACACCGCGTGGTCCTCGGCCGCGAGCTTCAGAGGGTCAGATAAGCGCGGCGGCGCCAACGGCGCGCGCATCCGGCTTGCCCCGCAGAAGGACTGGGAAGTCAACCAGCCGGCCCAGCTCGCCAAGGTGCTCGGCGTGCTCGAAGGCATCCGTAAGGACTTCAACGGTACGGCCAAGGCCGGCAAGAAGATTTCGCTCGCCGATCTCATCGTGCTGGCCGGCTGCGCCGCGGTCGAGGAGGCCGCGCGCAAGGCCGGGCAGAACGTAACGGTGCCTTTCACGCCGGGCCGCATGGACGCCCTGCCTGAGCAGACCGATGCCGCCTCCTTCGCGCCGCTGGAGCCCATCGCGGACGGCTTCCGCAACTACCGCAGCAGCCGCTTCCCCGAGGTGCCCGCGGAAGCCTTGCTGGTGGACAAGGCGCAGCTGCTCACGCTCACCGCGCCGGAAATGACAGTGCTGGTCGGCGGCATGCGCGCGCTGGGCGCGAACTTCGGCGGAGCCAAGCACGGCGTGTTCACTGATCGCCCGGGCGTGTTGACCACGGACTTTTTCGTCAACCTGCTCGACATGGCGAACGAGTGGAAGCCCGTGTCTGCCGACAAGAGCCTGTTCGAGGTGCGCGACCGCAAGACCGGCAAGGCCAAGTGGACCGCGACTCGTGTCGACCTGGTATTCGGCTCGAACTCGCAGCTGCGCGCCATCGCCGAGGTGTACGGTCAGAACGATGCGCAGGCGAAATTCGTCAGGGACTTCGTCGCGGCCTGGACCAAGGTGATGAACCTGGACCGCTACGACCTTGCGGCCTGAGCAAGACGCACGATCCCGGCCGGCTACCGCAAGGCGGCCGTCCGGGAACTGGCTCTACGCGACGGCTTTGCCGATGTCCTGGGCCCGGACGGAAGCCCGTGGGAGAAGCTGACCTGTATATTGGTGGCCAGGGACGGAATCGAACCGCCGACACGCGGATTTTCAGTCCGCTGCTCTACCAACTGAGCTACCTGGCCACTTCGTATTACCGACTGCTGGCACGCGGATTTTAACTCCGGCCGCTCGGCTCGCGCCTCGCTTCACATCGCGTACGCGATGTGAGCCTTCGTTGCGGCTGGCCCGCGCCGCGGGCCAGCCGTCAGTCCGCTGCTCTACCAACTGAGCGACTTGGTTCGCGGAAAGGCAAAATTATACCGGGAATCCTCGTGACGGGTTAAGCCGCCCCGGGCAGCCGGCCGGGGCGGGGCCTTCCCGCGGGGCCGGGCCGTGAGCGGCGGGCGATTCAAAAGAGCGAGCTGTGGAGCCGGAAGTGGTAGCGCACGATCTCTTTGAACTCCCGCACCACCTGCAGGCTTTCCTTGAGCTGGCGGCGCTCCAGCGGCGTTAGCGCCTCCGGCGCCATGTAATTGTCCGGAGTCCCGTCGCTTGCTGGCCGATCTAGGCCCGCCTTCAGGCGCAAGGCGAGCAGCGCCTGGTAGGCCTGGCGCAGGGCCTCGCCGAAGCGTTGGTCGAAGACCCGGCGGTGCTCCAGTTGGCGGACGCGCTGGAACGTGTTGGTCTCGGTGAGGCCGCATTGCAGGGCGAGGCTGCGCACGCCGTGCACTACGGGAAAGAGCCCCGCTTTCTTGAGATCCAGCATGCCCCGGCGCTCGCCGTCCTTTTCCACCCGCAGCCGGCCGAAGAACGTGAGCGCATCGCCGAACATTTCCACCGGCTGGGCGAACTTGGCGCAGAAGGCGTCGTTTTCCCGGGCGAGCTCCAGCACCCGGTCCTTCGCCTGGGCGAGCAGGCTCAAGTCGCCGGCGACGGGCAGCGCATCGAAAAAAATCGCGAGATCCAGCACCGAGGCGCCATCTCCGCGCCGCACCCAAGAGGTGACTTCTTCCCGGAAAGCGGAAAGCGGTTTCGCCCACTTGGGATTGCGGGCCATGACGCCGCCGGGGCACGGCGGCCATCCCAGCGTTTCCATGGCGTCCGACAGGGCGGTCCCGGCCGAGGCAAGCTCGGCGATCGGGATGGCGTCGCGCCCGATCAGCCCGTTGTCCTGGTCCGTGCGCCGCAGTTGCTCTCCCCGCCCTTCGCTCCCCATGACCATGAGGCAAAGCTCCCCGCGAAGCGGCGCGGGGACCACCAGGTCGAAGAGCCGGGCGTAGACGCGCCGGTGCAGCCCGCTCACGAGGCGCGCCAGGTGCTCCACGTGGATGCCTTCCCGGAAGAGGTCGTTGAGCAGCCGGTCGATGCCGGCCATCACGTGCTTGAGCTCGGCGAGGCTTCCGGCCGCTCGAATCCGCACCGCCACCACCAGCGAGTGATCGGCGAGAAAGGAGAGCAGCCGCACCTGCTCCAGCACGCCCGCGATCTCGCCGGCGCGCACCACCACCAAGCGCTGGATCGAGCGCTCGGACATGAGGGCCAACGCCGTGGCGAGGGTCTCGTCCGCGCTGACCGTCACCAGGTCGAAGGTGGCGAAGCGGGCAAGGGGCGTGGTGGCCGGGTCCGCTCCCTGGACCAGGGCTTCCCGCATGTCGGTGGCGGTGAAGATCCCGACGCGCGCCCCATCCTGCACCAGTAGCGAGGTGGCCCCTTGCGCTTTCATGAACCTGGCTGCCTCCGTGAGGGTCGCCGTGCCCGGCAGCAGAGTGGGCGGGTGCAGCGGCACGTCCGCCACGCGGGCGAGGAGCAGCGCCGCCAGCTCGGGAGCGGTGTCGCCGGCCGGAAATTCCGTGGCGTTGGGGGGCGGCGAAGAGGCGTGCATCAGCGGATCCTTGGGGAATTTCCCCGGACAATGGGCTCTTTTTATAGCAAAAAGCCCCGGGGCGTCGTCCCCGGGGCAGAGCACCGTGATAAGCCCGTTCTCAGTGGGCTGCCGCGCCAGTCGCGCCGATGCCGGTCTGGGAGCGCACGAACTGGGCCTCGAAGGCTTCCGCTTCCCGCCGGGCCGTCTGGCTGCGGTCCAGCACCGAAATGAGCCAGGTGCAGGCGAACGCCGCGGTCATGGAAAAGAGCGCCGGGTACTTGTACGGGAAGATCGCCTCCTTGTTGCCCAGCACGTCCACCCACACCGTGGGACCGAGGATCACCAGGACCACCGCTGTCCCGAGCCCGATGAATCCGCCGTAGAACGCCCCCTTGGTGGTCAGCCCGCGCCAGAACATGGACAGGAACAGCACGGGGAAGTTGGCGCTCGCGGCGATGGCGAAGGCCAGCCCCACCATGAAGGCGATGTTCTGCTTCTCGAACAGGATGCCGAGAATGATGGCCAGCACCCCCAGCACCAGGGTGGCCATCTTGGACACCCGGATCTCGGTGCGCTCGTCCACCCGGCCCTTCCTCCACACCGAGGCGTAAAGATCGTGACTCACCGCGGAGGCGCCGGCCAGGGTCAGCCCCGCCACCACCGCCAGGATGGTGGCGAAGGCCACCGCCGAGATGAAGCCCAGGAACAGGTTCCCGCCCACCGCTTTCGCCAGGTGCACGGCCGCCATGTTGTTGCCCCCCACCAGCCCGCCCGCGGCGGTCAGAAAGGCGGGATTGGTGCTCACGAACACGATGGCGCCGAAGCCGATGATGAAGGTGAGGATGTAGAAATAGCCGATGAAGCCGGTGGCGTAGAACACGCTCTTGCGCGCTTCCTTGGCGTCCGCCACAGTGAAGAAGCGCATCAGGATGTGGGGCAGCCCCGCCGTGCCGAACATGAGCGCCATTCCCAGGGAGATGGCGGACACCGGATCGGATACCAGGGTGCCGGGCGACATGATGGCCTGGTGCTTGGGGTGGACCTCCACCGACTTGGCGAACAGGGTCTCCAGGCTGAAGCCGTAATAGTAGAGCACCATGAACGCCATGAAGGTCGCGCCGGAGAGCAGCAGCACTGCCTTGATGATCTGCACCCAGGTGGTGGCCAGCATGCCGCCGAACATCACGTACATGACCATGAGCACCCCCACCAGGATCACGGCGTAGGTGTAGGGCAGGCCGAACAGGAGCTGGATCAACTGCCCCGCGCCCACCATCTGGGCAATGAGATAGAGCGCCACGGTAGTGAGGGTGCCGCACGCGGCGAGGCTTCTGATCGGGGTCTGCTGGAGGCGGTAGGAGGCCACGTCGGCGAAAGTGTACTTGCCCAGGTTGCGCAGCCTCTCCGCGATCAGGAACAGGATAACCGGCCAGCCCACCAGGAAGCCGATCGAGTAGATGAGCCCGTCGTAGCCCGAGGCGTAGACCAGGGCCGAGATGCCCAGGAACGAGGCGGCGGACATGTAGTCGCCGGCGATGGCCAGTCCGTTCTGAAACCCGGTGATGCCGCCGCCGGCGGCGTAGAAATCGGCCGCCGAACGGGTGCGCTTCGCCGCCCAGTAGGTGATGCCCAGGGTCGCGACGACGAAGGCCAGGAACATGACGATGGCTTCCACGTTGACCGGCTGGCGCTTGATCTCCCCCTCGAGGGCGCCCGCGGCGATGGCCAGTCCCGGCCCGGCCAGGGCGAGGGCCGCCGCCAGGGACCATTTCAGCAGTTCAGGCAGGGGTCTCATTTTTTGAACTCCTTCACGATCTCGTTGGTGAGGGCGTCGAACTCGGTGTTGGCGCGGTACACGTAGATGCCCGTCAGCAAGAACGCCGCGACGATGATGCCGATGCCGATGGGAATGCCCACGGTGGTCACCCCGCCGCCCAGGGGACGCCCGAGCAGGGTGGGGTCGAAGGCGATCGCCAGGATGAAAGCGAAATAGATGGCCAGCATGATGGCCGCCAAGGTCCAGGCGAACCGGGAACGCCGGGCCACCAGTTCCCGGTAACGGGGGTCCCGGGAGATTTTATTCAGCAGTTCGTCCGTCATGGTGCTTCCTCCTCAGAGCAAAGAGCGCCGCCGAAGCGGCGACCCAAGAGTGCACACTACCTGGCCAAGCTTACGCGGGGCTTACGGCGGCGCGATCCGCCCCGGCGCCGGAAGGAAACGCCACCCTCACCCGGGTGCCCACTCCCGCCGAGTTGGGTTCCACGGAAACGCAGGCGCCGTGGGCCTCAGCGATGCTGCGCACGATGGCGAGCCCCAGGCCGGAGCCCTCCTCCCCGGTGCCCAGCACCCGGTAGAAACGCTCGAAGACCAGTGCCCGTTCCTTGGGATCGATGCCGATGCCGGTGTCTTCCACCTCCAGCACCACCCGAGGCCGGGCGAGCAGGCGCACCGTGACGCGCCCGCCGGGGGGCGTGTAGCGGAGGGCGTTGTCCACCAGGTTGCTCGTGAGTTCGCGCAGCAACGCCCCATGGCCGCGGATGACCGCCCGAGGCTCCTGGGATTCGAAGGCTAGCTCAAGTCCCTTCTCCACCGCCCGGTCGTAGAACTCCGCCACGGTCTCCCGGGCGAGGGACACCAGGTCCAGGAGCGCGAGGGCGAGGCCGGCGCCGGTCGCCTCGGCACGGGCCAGGGCGAGCAACTGGTTCACCAGGCGGCCGGCCCGCTCCGCGCCGGCGGCGATCTGCTCGAGGGAGGCCTTCAGCTCGGGCGTCGGCGCGAGGCGCAGCGCGAGCTGGGTCTGGGTCTTGAGCCCCGCCAGGGGCGTGCGCATCTGGTGGGCGGCATGGGAGACGAAACGCTGCTGCGCCTGGAGCAGCCGCTCGAGGCGGGCGATCAACTCGTTCATGGCGTGCACCAGGGGCTGCAGCTCTTCGGGCGCCTGGTCCTGGTCGATGGGACGGAGCCGCTCGGCCCGGGTTTCCCGGATGTCCCGCTGCAGCCGCTCCAGGGGCCGCAGGCCGCGCCGCAACGCCCACAAGACCAGCAGCATGGCGAAGGGGACGATCAGGAACTGGGGCAGGGTGATGCCGGTGACGATGGCCGAAGCCAGGTGGTCGCGGCGCTCCGTGGTCTCCCCCACCAGGATCACCAGGGCCTGGGGCTCCGCTGCCCCCGGCACCGGCCGCAGGGCGTACGCCAGCCGGGCGTTCCGTCCTTGGAAGCGCCCGTTCTCGAAACGCACCTGAGCGTCCATCGGCGCCGGCAGCGGGATGTCCAGCGTCGCCTCCCCCGCCAGCACCGTGCCGTCCCGGGTTCTCACCTGGTAGAACGTCTGCAAACCTTCCGGGCTTGCCAGGATCCCGGTCGGCTCCATCCCCGGGCTCGCTAACAGGAGCCGCCCATCCCGCCAGCGGAGGCGGTCCCCGAACTGGTGCAGGCGCGATTCCAGTTCTCGGTCGTAGGCCTGGTCGGCGATGGCGTGGGCCACGAAGTAGGTCACCACCACCGACAGGGGCCAGACCACGAGGAGGGGCAGGAACATCCAGTCAAGGATCTCGATGAACAGGGACCGGGCCGGCCGGCGGGCTTCAGCGGCCATCGGAAGCCTCGATGGAATAGCCGAGGCCGCGCACCGTGTGGATCCGCACACCGCTGCCCTCCAGCTTCTTGCGCAGCCGATGGACGTAGACCTCGATGGCGTTCTCGCTCACCTCGTCGCCCCACTCGTACAGGTGCTCCAGCAGTTGCCGCTTGCTCACCAGCCGGCCCGGGCGGCCGATCAGCGCCTCCAGGATGGCCAGCTCCCGTGCCGAAAGATCGACGGGCTTGCCGGCGACATGGCCCTGGCGGGCAGCCGGATCGAAGGCCAGGCGTCCCAGCGCGATCACGCCGGGCGCACCGCACAACCCCCGGCGCAGCAGCGCCCGCACCCGGGCCTCCAGCTCAGCCAGCTCGAAGGGTTTGGTAAGGTAATCGTCGGCGCCGCCGTCCAGCCCCCGGACCCGATCCTCGGTCCCATCCAGAGCGGTGAGAATCAGCACTGGCGTGCGCTGGTTCCGGGACCTCAGACGGGAAAGCACCTCCAGGCCCGGCAGCCGGGGCAGACCCAGGTCGAGGATCAGCAGGTCATAGCGGTGGGCGGCCAGGGCGGTGTCGGCCGCTGGGCCGGACTCGACCCAGTCGACGGCGTAGCCGCATTGCCGGAGCGCCCGCGCCAGCCCGTCGCCCAGGATGCGATCGTCTTCCGCCAGCAGGATCCGCACCGACCGGAGCCCTCCATGTTTTGAACCTTCGGTAAATGGTTAACGAACCATTTACCGCAAGCACCGGACGCTCTGCCCATATTATGGACGGCGGCGGAGCGGGAAACAAAAAGCCCCGCGGGCGCGGGGCTTGGGGGACATCGATCCGCGCGAGCCGAAACGCCCGCGCGGGGGTGATGCTTCTTACATGTCCATATCGCCCATGCCGCCCATGCCGCCGTGGCCCATGGGCTTCTCTTCCTTCGGCAGTTCGGCCACCATGGCGTCGGTGGTGAGGATCAGCCCGGCGATGGAGGCCGCGTTCTGCAGGGCGGTGCGCGCCACCTT
>NZ_JBQACR010000229.1:0-317 GCF_051905455.1 Pelomicrobium sp. G1 | reverse complement strand
AGCCCAGACAATGCAGGGAAACGGGCGTGAGATCTGGGGCCCGGGGGACCACGATGGAGCGTCTGAGCCTCGCGCCGGATTTCGTCGTTCATCTTCCTGTCACCTCAGCGCGCCGGCGCTGGGCGTGAGGCCGTAGCGGCGCTCAAGTAACGGCGCGAGCCCGGCGCCGCGGGCGATGTCACGGGCCATGAGACCCGTCACATGATCGATGATCACGTCGATCACCCGCTCGCCGCTGTCCTCGCGCTCATGGGTGCGTACATGCGCCGGCGTGTTGTTGATCACGTTCACGGTGGTGCCACCGCGCAGCGCGGCGA
>NZ_JBQACR010000228.1:0-317 GCF_051905455.1 Pelomicrobium sp. G1 | reverse complement strand
GTGCGGGAGGAGGAACGCCGCCGGGTGGCCCGGGAGATCCACGACGAATTGGGGGCAATGCTCACGGCCCTGAAGCTCGACGTCACCCACTGCGTGCAGCGCCTCGCGCCCCATTTAGCGGACGAGGATCGGGAAACGATCGGCAAGACGATCCGCGCCATCGACGCCTCCATCGATGCCGTGCGCAGAATCGTGACCGACCTGGCCCGAGCATCCTCGACGACTTCGGGCCCTGGGCCGCGATCGAGTGGCTTGCCGAGAGCCTGCTGGAGCAGGCCGGCCTCCGCTGCGAGCTCACGATCGAGCCGGCGGCGGAA
>NZ_JBQACR010000227.1:0-318 GCF_051905455.1 Pelomicrobium sp. G1 | reverse complement strand
ATTGGTGCCTTGAAGCGTTGCGCCCGTCAAGTCGGCGCCGGCGAGGTCGGCGCCTTCCAGTTGCGCCAGGGTGAGATCGGCGCCGTTGAACCGGCTGTTCCGCAGGTCGGCGGCGTAAGCTCGGCTCCATCCCATCTCGGCATGGGAGAAATCGGCGCCGGTGGCGCTCGACCAGGAAAGGTCCGCGTGCCCGAGCCGGGCGCGGGTCAAGCGGGCGCCATCCAGGCGCGCTTCTCGCATCGGGACGCTCACGAGATTCGCGCGGTCCAGGTCGGCCCGGCGCAAGTCGGCGCCCCCGAGCCGTGCCGGGGCCGGGCC
>NZ_JBQACR010000226.1:0-318 GCF_051905455.1 Pelomicrobium sp. G1 | reverse complement strand
GCATGGTGTTGGTCTCCTATTTCTTTCGTCGGTGTTGAGATGCGCTTGAAGTTGGGCGCGCCGGCGCCACCTCCTGGATTTTGCGGGTGATGGCGAGTGGCCCCTGTACGCTCAGGCTAAAGCGGTAGTTCTCGGGCCGGATGCTGAACCGGGAGCACTCCAGCGCCGCTCCTTCCGCCGAGTACGAAACCCGCTCCATGACCAGCACCGGGCTCCTTTCCGGCAGTGCCAGCAGCTCGGCCTCCTCGGCTTCCGCCGTCCGGGCGAGGATGCTCACCTCGGCCCGGGTGACCCGCAGGCCCAGAAGCTCCTCCAGGA
>NZ_JBQACR010000225.1:0-321 GCF_051905455.1 Pelomicrobium sp. G1 | reverse complement strand
CCGCTGCAGTTGACGCCGCTGCGGGCATGGGCGCTCGCGAGCCAATCATTCTTGATCGCAAGGTCTTGGCGCAGGTTCTCCCCCTGATCGGCGTCGGTCGCCGCCAGCGGTTTCAAGGGATAGCGGTCGATCGGGTAGTCGGAAAGCGCCTCCACCACTTTGGCAAAATCACGCCGCAGCAGCCGCCGCGCCTCCAGCACATCAGGCTCAGCGGCGTGCTTCACCAGGAAGTCCTCGTACAGCGCCCGGTTGTCGTGGAAGTTGTGGCAGCCGCTGGAAGCGCAGGTGTCGAACGCGAGCCCTCGATGGGTGGGACGTTCC
>NZ_JBQACR010000224.1:0-322 GCF_051905455.1 Pelomicrobium sp. G1 | reverse complement strand
GTCCGGCAGCTCGCTCATCGTGGCGGTGAACGCGCTCATGCTGAAGCGGGTGAAACTGGCCGGTTTCGGCGAGCCATCGGCCCCGGTGATTCCCGTGACCGAGGCCGCGCATTCGCATCGTTGAAAGGCGGAACCCGGGTTATGCAATGCCCAGCGATCCCCGACACACAACTCAAGGAGATGGCAATGGCAACCACCGTCAAGAAAACAGCGGTTAAATCCGCTCCCCAGCCGGTGCCGGCGACGCCTCCCGCCCCAGGTGAGACTCCGGTGGCAGCCCAGACCCCCTCCACGCCCCTCTCGCCCCAGAATCTGCTGGAAG
>NZ_JBQACR010000223.1:0-322 GCF_051905455.1 Pelomicrobium sp. G1 | reverse complement strand
CACCCGGGCGCGCGGGTGGTCGTGGAAATAGTACACGCCGTCGATGCTACCGCCGGACTGAAACCGCTGCGCCAGTATCGTTGCCACGTCCAGAGGCGTCTCGGGCACCTGCGCTTCGCTTGCCTCTTCCCCCGCGCGGCGCAGGGCGACGACCAGGTTGTGCTCAACGATCACGCAAAAGATGTCGGATTTGTCCATAGGCAGTGGGGCCACGGCTCATGCGTCCTCGTCCCAGCCCACGGCGGCTTGCAGGGGGCTCGAGGAGCGTCGCTGCCCGCGGCAGTTGCCGAAGCAGTAGGGCTTGTTGTCCGAACGCTTGCAC
>NZ_JBQACR010000222.1:0-323 GCF_051905455.1 Pelomicrobium sp. G1 | reverse complement strand
CCTTCGAGCGGCTGAAGAGCACTTTTCCGGAACTCAAGGTGGGCCTGGTCCACGGGCGGCTCAAGCCCGAAGACAAGGCCCGGGTGATGGAGGCCTTCCTGCGGGGGGAGATCCAGCTCCTCGTGGCCACCACCGTGATCGAGGTGGGGGTGGACGTGCCCAACGCCTCCCTCATGGTGATCGACCATGCCGAACGCATGGGGCTCGCCCAGCTCCACCAGTTGCGGGGGCGCGTGGGCCGGGGGGCGGAGAAGAGCGCGTGCATCCTCCTGTACGGCACGCCCCTCTCCGGCGCGGCCCGGGAGCGGCTGCGAGTCATGTAC
>NZ_JBQACR010000221.1:0-325 GCF_051905455.1 Pelomicrobium sp. G1 | reverse complement strand
CCTCCACCACGTGCAGCGCCGGCGCCTCCCCCGCCTGTTTCTGCCGGGCACGCTCCCGAGCTCGCTCCTCACGGTAGAGGACATAGGCTCGCGCCACGGCGTGCTCGCCGGCGCGCATGAGGGCCAGCTCCCCCTGGTCCTGGATGTCCTCGATGTGGAACGTGCCGCCGCCGGGCTGGCGCCTTTGAAGCGCGTTCACCACGGTCTCGGTCAACTGGGCCACCAGTTCCCGCACCCGGGCGTAAGCGGCCCCCTGGCCGCCGTTCACCGCGAGGAAGGCCTTGTTCATGGCGATGGCGAGCTTTGCCGGCTCGAAGCCCACCAC
>NZ_JBQACR010000220.1:0-325 GCF_051905455.1 Pelomicrobium sp. G1 | reverse complement strand
ATCTTGCATAGGAGCTCGGCGAGCCCCAGCCGCTGGCGCATGCCCCGGGAGAAGGTGGCCACCGGCTCCTGCGCCACCCCCTCGAGCCCCATGCGCGCCAAGGCCGCGCCGATGCGCCGGTCCGCTTCCTGCGGCGCCAGGCCGTTCAGCTTGGTGATGTAGCGCAGGTTCTCCCAGGCGCTGAGCTCGTCGTAGAAGCCCACCGCGTCGGGGAGATAACCCACCTGCCGCTTGACCGAAAGGGGTCGGCGCCGGGGATCCAGGCCCAGCACCGAGATGTCCCCCGCGCTCGGCTCGGTGAGCCCGAGCAGCATGAGTATGGTAG
>NZ_JBQACR010000021.1:0-44926 GCF_051905455.1 Pelomicrobium sp. G1 | reverse complement strand
TGCTCCCGAATTCGCTCCCATCGTTCGTCGCTCAAACGCAGCATGAACCCAATTCTAGAAACTCATACGCGCGCAGACAACAATTTTGAGATAGGTTCTACCCATTCATGCTCACCTTTCCTTTTGAGCTTTGCAAAAAACTACAAATTCGATCCTCCTCGCGCAGCGTCATTCCGCAACAGCCGCATGGCGGCGGACAGCGAGAGCAGGAACAAGGCCCCCAGCACCGTCAACGCCACTCCCATGTGCTCGGTCAGGTAGGCGCCCGCTGCAGTCCCCGAGAGCAAAAGCGCAAGAACAGGCAAGTGGCAAGGGCAGGTCAGCGCAGCGAGGAACATCATGGCGTAACCGCCTCGCCGCCGGACGGCGCTTTTTTCGGAGTTCATTCGATTTTCCTCCACGAATCTCGGTCAAACCTTTCAGTCGCACTCGCCATGAGGATGTGCGAGCACTCGTTCGATGTCGGCGAAACTCTTGGCCATGCACAGAACATCGATACCCAGGCCGAGCTCCCGCTCGAGCCGGCTCGCCGAAAAAAGGCCCCGCACGATGCACCGGCCAGGCTCGGGTGGGCATTCGACCACCACCAAGTGGCGACATCCTGTGGCCTTGAAGGTGGCGACCACCTGGGCGATGCTCGCCCGGCGCACGGCCTCGTAGTCCAGTACTTCCCAGTCGGCCACGGGCGTCATGATGTTCCGGGCCAGGACATCGCGCCGGGAACAGCTCCGATCCTTGCATTCGATCGCCTGCAGGTATCGCAACGGCTTCTCCCCCTGGATATCGTCGGCGGTGATGAGCCCGATCAAGCGGGCATCGCGGCCGGTCACGAACAGCAGCCGCACGCCTGAATGGATCATGTGCTGCAGAGCCTGGTCGATGGAAATCCCGCCGTCCACGGTGATCGGGGTTACCTGCCGAAAGTCGGTCATGACGTTCAGGGCGAGCGCATCCGGTTTGAGCATCCCCGGCGCGAGGAAAGCCGGTCTCGCCAAAATGGGATCCCGTGTGATTTTCAACCTAGGAAGTGCGGTACCGATATTCACACTGTTACTCATAAGGTCACCCTCCTCGCATCTTTTTCCGTCTTAGGCCGTCACCTTCCTGGGAGGCGGCCCCCTCCCCCGCCGACCCTGCACGCGACGTGCAGCAACAATTCTCTGCCGGGGCACACGAAGTCATGTAACCGGCCCGCACAAGGCACCGTCGCAGACAGGCTTTCGCTCGCCACAGCATCGCTGAACAGGCGTTCATAGAAACCGCGTCTGCCGCCTTACAGGCTACGCCGAGGGGTTCGCCCATGAGCACCCGTAGGACGAAGGCTTGCGCTCGCTTCTCGGGCATTCCGGAGAGACAGCGGCCAACCACGTTCCAGAGCTCGCGAGCCTCCATCGCCTGCTCCGGCGTGCGCCCGTCGACGATAAAATCCCTCGTCGCTCCATGGGCAAGCTCCCCTTGTGCGCTTTCTTCATCGCTCTCCCAGTCCGGCGAGAAGTCAATCGCTACCCGCCGCGTGGCTTCCCGCTGCAAATCAATGATCTGGTGCTTGACAATACTGGCCAGCCACGAACGCAGCGACGAGCGCCCCTCGAACGACGCCAGATTCTCTAACGCGCAGACCAGGGCTTCCTGGACCGCCTCGCGCGCCATCTCGGGGTCGCGGGCTAGTGCCAACCCGAAGCGGTACAGGTAACCAAGATGGGGCTGCAGCGATGCGGGGTCTACCTGTCCCCCCAGCGGGCGACCGCCATTGACCGGCTGGGCGATGCGATGGTTGGGGGGCATGGTGTCTCCCGTCATACCGCTTTGACTCATGGTGCCATGCTTGCTCACAGGGCGCCCTCGTATCAAAGGCTAGACGCGGTACTCGGATACAGAGTCAAGCAGGGTTTTTCTCAAGACTTCGGCACCCCTGGCAAGCGAGCCTAACCCCGATGCCGATAGGGATAACACAAGGTGAGCCCGGCTACGCAGCGCAGCAGGAGAGCTGCTTCACGTCCTTGGTGAACGTTATCGCGGCGAGTTTCAGGCCCTCGACCATGGTGAGATATGGGTGGAACGTCTCGACGAGGTCCTGCACCCGCAAGCCGAAGCGGATGGCAAGGACGGCCTCCTGGGTCACTTCGCCAGCCTCGGCCGCCAGCACGTGAGCGCCAAGCAGCTTGCCGGTGTCCTCCTCGGCCACCAGCTTGATAAGCCCTTTCGTATTCCGAGCCGCGATAGCGCGGGGAACCTCGCTGAGCGACAGCACCGACGCGCGCACTTTTCTGCCTTCGGCCCGCGCCTGAGCTTCGGTCAGACCGACGCTGGCGATCTGGGGGTCGGTGAAGGTCACCCGCGGCAGCGGCACGAGATCGTAGATCCGGCCCGCATCGGTGAGAGCGTTCTCGGCGGCGAGGCTTCCGGCGTAAGCCGCCACATAAACGTACATGGGATCGCCGATGCAGTCGCCGGCGGCGAAAATATCCGGGTTATCGGTGCGCAAGTGCCGGTCGACGAGGATCTCGCCCCTTTCGCCGAGCTTCACCCCGGCACGCTCGAGGCCGAAGCCGGCCGTGGTCGGCCGACGGCCGGTGGCAACGAGCAACTGCTCGGATTCGATCGCGCGGATCTTGCCATCCACGACGGCCTCAAGCCGGTAGCCGGCCTCGCTCCGGCTCACACGCTCGATCGCCGCGCCGCAAAGCACCTGCATTTTTTCTTCCTCGAGGTAGCGGCACAGGGCCTTCCCGATTTCGGGCTCCTCCTGAGGTGCGATGCGGGGGCCGGCCTCGAGGAGCGTGACCTTGACGCCGAAGCGGTTGAAGAGCTGCGCGAGCTCGAGCCCGATCGCACCAGCACCGATCACCGCAAGGGTCGCGGGTAAGCGCTCCAGGCTCAGGGCGTCGGTGCTGTCGAGGTAGCTCGACTCGGCAAGACCCGGAATCGGCGGTGCCCAGGGCTTCGAGCCCGTGGCCACCAGGAGCTTGGCAGCGCTCAAGGGCTTGCCGTCCACGGCGACGCCGTGGCCGCCCGTGAGCTCGGCGTGGCCTTTCACGATGGTGATGCCGGGATAAGCGCTTGCTACGTCGACGTACTTGCCCTGCCGCAGGGCGGCGACCAGCTCGTCTTTCTGCCGGACGACGCGCTGCCAGTCCTGAGGTGGCGGACAAGCGCCCAGTCCCTCAAAGGCGGAATAGGCAGCGTGGTAGCAGTGCTCGGCCGCGCGGATGAGCGTCTTGGACGGCACGCACCCGATGTTGACACAGGTGCCGCCGAGGGTGCCGTGCTCGACGATGGCAACCTTGGCGCCCAGCTCGGCGCCCTTGATCGCCGCAGCGAAGGCCGCCGAGCCGCCGCCCACGATCACGAGGTCGTAGTCTGTCGCCTCGCTCTGCGGAACCTTGCGCCCGGCGTCCAGCTCGCGTCGCTCGCGCACGAGCGCCCGGTAACCTGCGCTTTCGACCGCACGGGCGATGGTCTCGTCGGCCAGCTCGCCTTTGACCAGCACTTCCGCCTTGCCAGCCTGCCAATTGGGCAGCCGGACTTCTTCGACCCCCTCCATTGCGGAAAGCGCTTTCCGCACATGGGCAGCGCAACCGTCGCAAGTCATACCCTCCACTTGCACAACGATCCATTGACGCTTTGACATCCTTCCCTCCTATCGTTCAGCACCCCACACTACAACCAACCACATCCCCGGGTGGACGGAAAAAAGTTAAGGGCCCTCATGCGCCCTGATCGGCCGGCGTGCTAGGACGGCCTTTGCGGGGGTTCGCGTCCGCACGCCGGCCCGATTTCTATGGCTGTGCTCGCTGAAGGTGTTCCAGCAGCCGGCAATCGGGAACTTCCTCGCCGGTGCAACGGTTAAGCTCTCGAGCAAGTGCGCGGCGTACCGCCAAGAGCTCTCTAAGCTTTGCATCGACGAGATTCAGGTGCTGCCTCGCAAGGTTCTCGACCTAAGCGCAGGTGTAACGAGGACCCTCCATGACCTAAAGCAGATCCTTGACCTCCGGGAGAGAGAAGCCCAGGGAACGACATCTCGCAATGAAGTTCAGGCGGGTAACGCTGCCGGCGCCGAAAACCCGGTAGTTCGCGCCCGTGCGACCCGCGGCCTTGATCAGCCCCAGACGCTCGGAATGCCGGATCGCCCTGGCCGTGACGCCGGTCTTGCGGGCAAGCTGTCCAACCGTCAGCGGTCTCGAGGACACGGCTCACGCTCCGATGCGGCTTTGATCCCCCAACGCTTTAGCTCGCCGGGAACCATCTCTGCACGCACGGCCGGGCTCACGAGGAATCCCTGGATTTCGTCGCAGCCATAACCGCGCAGCAGTTCGAGCTGTTGCTCGGTCTCCACGCCTTCGGCCGTGACCCTCATGTCAAGGCTATGACCGAGAAAGACAATCGCTTGGACGATCGCTTTGTCCGGCGTGTTGCGTGCAAGATTGCCGACAAACGAACTATCGATCTTGAGCTTGCTTACCGGACAGCACTGGAGCTGAGCGAGCGACGAATAGCCCGTGCCGAAATCGTCGATCGAGAGGTTCACGCCCATTGCCTTCAACGCCTTGAGGGATGCAATGGCGTGTTCCTCGCGCGCCATGGCGATGCTCTCGGTAATCTCGAGCTCAAGCCCCTCGGGCGCAAGGCCCGTCTCCCCCAGGATCCTGGCCACCGTCTCGTGCAGGTGCCCTTCCTGGAACTGCCAGGGCGAGACGTTGACCGCGACGGTCAATCCGCTCAGGCTGTTCCTTTGCCAAGCCTTGGCTTGCTCGCACGCGGTGCGCAATACCCAGACGCCGAGAGACACGATGAGCCCGGACTCCTCGGCGAGGGAGATGAACGTCGAAGGCAACCGGATCTCCCGCCCCGGCCGTTCCCATCGGAGAAGCGCCTCCACCCCGTTCACGACTCCTGAGCGCAGATCCACCGAGGGCTGATAATAAAGCCGCAGCTCGCCCTGTTGGAGCGCGAGTCGCAAGGCCGTCACATCGGGCATCATTTTACCGCGCGCTTCACCGGAGCCCCGTTCCGGCGTCTGTCCATGTCCTGCCGATTCCCGATGAGCGCCTCGACGACCGGGCACTTAAGGCCCGCTTCTTTTCGTTCGCAAGCTTCCATCATCACCTGCAGCGTGTGCTGCAGGGCCTGAAGGGCGGCAATGCGCGCGCCAATCTGGGTAAGCTTGTTCGCGGCGAGCCGCCGCGCGTCGTCGCAGCGTCCCGCGTCCAGCGCAAGCAGTTCCCTGATCTCGTCGAGACTGAACCCAAGCTGCTGGGCCCGCTTGATGAACCGCACCCGATCCGCCGTATCCTGCGGATAATGGCGGAAGCCGTAAGCAGGCTTCTGCGGCTGTTCGATCAGGCCGATTCTTTGGTAATAGCGGATCGTCTCGACGATCACGCCGGCCGCTTTGGCCAGCTTTCCGATGGTCAGGGCGCGGCTGGTCATGAGCTTCTCTCTACCAGGCCGGTGAGCGTGTCCGTTCCGCTCGCTCCCGGAACTACAGGAGCACACGTCAGGGCATTCTGCGCCTGCGCAAGGGGGACAAGATACTCGATGCTCTGCCGGTAGCCCGCCTCGATCAGCTCTGCCGTGTAGGAAAAGTCGAGCAGCCCGATATCCCAGGCCAGCCTGGGACGCACCACATGGATACGAACCAGAGAGCCCAACCGCTCGAGATCGACGTTGTACTTGCTGTCCATGGCGATGGAAAAACTCCGGGTCATTACTTCGAGCAGGCTAATGTAGCGTTTCAGGACCGGATCGCAGCAGACACATTCGATCATCAGCACGGTACGGGCGCCTAATTCGTAAGCCCTGTCCAGGGGGGCCTTGTTGGCCACACCGCCGTCTACATGCTGGTGGGCGCCGATGACGACAGGCGGAAACAGCCCCGGGAGACTCATGCTAGCCACGACGGGCTCGATGAGATCCCCACTGCCAGACCAGTAAACGGGCGCGCCGAGCTGCAGATCGGTGGTCACCACGGTCAATGGCATCTCGAGCTTTTCGAAGCGCTGGACAGGGAGGGCTTGCCGCAGGGTTCGACGCAGACGTTCCAGGCTGAACAGCCCGGGTTGGTCACGCAAGCCGAACAGCCACGGCAGGTTCCACGAGAGGGCATCCCTGCGCCGGAATTTGAGCCAAAGCTCCGCCAGCGCATCCGGGCTCATTCCTGCCGCGATGAACGCTCCATTCAAGGCACCGATCGAGCTTCCAATGACGAAATCGGGGCGCAACCCCAGCTCCCACAACGCCCAGTAGAAGCCGACCTGCAAGGCACCCCGACTGTTGCCGCCGCACAGGACCAGCGCTACCGGCGGCTCGATCCCAAGGGCAGGATCGACCGGCCTTGTTCCAGCCGAAGCCCTATCGCTAGAGATGGTAGACACCGACTGCTCCCGATTCGTGTAGCGCTGTCACAGAGGCCCGTAGTGCTCTAAGAGCTTGTGCTGGAACGCGAAAAACGCGTTCCCGATCGCTGCGGCTTCAGGCAACGAAAAAGCGGCGGACTCTCCCGGGACCGAGCAGTAGCGGCAGATGAAGGTAATCCCGGCACACAAGCTGTCGCAGCACGGGCCCGCGTGAGACGCGGATGGCTCCCACAGGATGCGGATTCCTCGGTCGAAATCATGGGGCAGGGCGCCGTTGGCCTCCAGATCGCAGGCTAGGCGGCACCGGCAAACTGTGCAGCGCGCTTCGATGCGAACCGGCCGCCGGACCAGCCGCGGGATGGCAAGCGCGTCGATGGCGCACATCGCGTAGACAGGGCTGCCCGAATACTGCACCCGGATGCCGGTCTTGCGCGCGCTGAAGGGATAGCAACCAATGCCGCTTTCGCCTATCACCAAGGCGTCCATCGCAGTCAGCTCGTCGAGAACCGCAAGGGGCGCTATGTCGGCTCGCGGCGGCATCCCATGGCGCACCCAATGCAAAATCACCTGGGCATACACGGCCTGCACTGCTGGCTGAGCCCGCTTGATCCGCTCCTCCAGGGGAAAATCGCGCCGGAGTCGGTCCAGCGATTCGAGGACCCGGGCCCTGCGCTGCGCTCGACCCACTTCCACCATTGAGTCAATCCCTGTCCGAAATCGGACGGTACCCCGCCGAGATCACTTTTTGCAGCACGCCAAGCTGCCCTATGCTGAGATATCGCCTCCCGGCCGCCATGGTTCCTTGGAATATTCTCTCTCGGCGTGCCTGTTCCGGCTCCGGGGAGTAGTTGATGAACTCGTGTCGGCAAACCTCGGCGAAAGCAGCCTGTAGCGTTTCGCTTTGCCCATCGGGCAGCGGTAGCCTCTTGCGTAATCTACGCACTAGCCTCGCCGCTATGACTTCGGCCTCTTCTTCGCTGAGCCGATCCACCTGCGCTCCACGATACCAGCCGATGCCGAAAACAAGATCTTTCAACGCCTGCTCCCGCTCAATTCCCTTTATCTCCTCCTCCATTGTCAGACCGTGGACTAGAAGAAGCGCTTTCAGCGTTTGAGCGCTGGGGGTTGCACTCTTCCACACCAAGCACAGCATCGTCCCAGAGCGGTGGAGCCAGGCCTGCGCGACGGAGGATTCCCGCTCCAGCGCTTCTAACAACGGTTTGGCGCGCGAACCGCAACCGAGTCCCGGAGCGGCCCGGCAGCCTAAGGAGACTCTGAGTACACTGGCGGACATGGACGAGTACGCCCCGAGACGGAACGAGCGCATGTTGTCCGATTTCTTCACGGCGTGACCTCCCCTATGGAAGAAACGCCAATGGGCCCGGGCCGATAAACATCAATTACTCGAACAAGCGCGTTGCCGGCGCTTCCTTTGAAAATCCCAGACGCTCCCGGCGACAATCGCCGCAAGCCCCCCGTAAACCAAAAAAGGGCCGACCCATAACCCCACGAGCGCGACGATTGCCCCGCTCAGCCCCAGGTAGAACGGAGCGGGGCTGCCGTGGGCCCGTGTCGAACGATAAAGGAGCCAGACGCTCAGTCCGAGGAGCGCTCCATAAAGCGGGATCAGAAACGCGTCGTTGATCAGGAAGCCCGCGCCGATAGCGGTGACCGCCGAGAGCGCCGCGCTCACGCCGAGGCAGCACGCGGCGGCGAACCCCGCTCCAAAAACGCTGCCGAATTGCTTGATTAGATCCGCTAGCATAGGGTCCTGTCCTGCTCTTCGTCATTGCGCCGCTCGCTCACCCTGCGCAACACGAGAGCTGTCTCACATCCTTGGTGAAGGTTTGAGCGCAGAGCTTCAGTCCTTCGACCATGGTGAGGTAAGGGAACAATTGGCCCGCCAAGGCCTGCACCGTCATGCGGTTTCCGATGGCAAGCGCGGCAGCCTGGATCAGTTCGCCCGCCTCCGCCGCGAGCGCCTGAACACCGATCAGACGGCCGGAGCTCCGCTCCGCGACCAGTTTGATGAATCCACGCGTATCGAAGTTCGCGAGCGCCCGCGGCACGTTATCCAAGGCAAGGATGCGGCTCTCCGCCTCGATGCCCAGTTTGGTCGCCTGGGCTTCAGTCAAGCCCACCGTCGCCACTTGCGGATCGGTGAACACCACTGCCGGCATCGCTGATAGATCGAGGGTTTCCGCGCCGCCCAGCATGTTGAGCGCCGCCCGAGTGCCAGCCGCGGCCGCCACGTATACGTAGCTCGGCAGGGTCGTGCAATCGCCAGCAGCATAGATGTGTTCAATGGACGTACGCATGTGCTCGTCCACAATGATGGCGCCGTTGGCATCGGTCTTGACGCCCGCCTTGTCCAAATCCAGCGCAGAGGTGTTTGGCTTACGGCCCGTCGCCACCAGCAAGCGGTCGCCGATCAGCTTTTCGCCGCCCACATCGACAGTGAACCGCTCGTTGTCGAAGCCCACATACCTGGGCGCGGTATGCGTGAGCACGCGCATGCCTTCACCTTCCAACGCCGCCTTGAGCCCCTCGCCGATCGCCGGATCTTCCTTCGACAACAGGGTCGAACGAGCGACGAGGGTCACCTTGGAGCCTAGGCGCAGAAAAGCTTGTCCCAACTCCACAGCGACCACTGAGCCGCCGTAAACGATCAGGTGCCTGGGCAACCGCTGCGCAGCCAGTGCCTCGGTCGACGTCCAGTAAGGGGTGCTCTCCAGGCCGGGCGTGGCGGGAACAGCCGGCGAAGCGCCCGTGGCGATCAATATCCGGTCCGTCCGCAGTTCCAATTCCCTGCCGTCGGGCCGCACCACAATCAGCGTGTGAGCATCTTTGAAACGCGCAAAACCCCTAACAAATGTTATTCCATGGTTGGCTTTAAGTATGCTCTCATACTTAGCGTGACGCAGCGCCTCGACCCTGGCTTGCTGCTGCGCGACTAACCTTGTGCGTTCCACCACGGCCGGCTGTCTCGCCAGACCATCAAATGGATGGTGTGCCTGGAGATGCGCCACATGCGCCGCCCGGATCAAGATCTTGGAGGGCACGCAACCCACGTTGACACACGTTCCCCCCAGCGTGCCGCGCTCGATTAGAGTCACTCGAGCACCCTCCCCGGCAGCGCGGATGGCCGCGGCGAAGGCCGCCCCGCCGCTTCCGATGATCGCAATGTGCAACTGGGCCGGCTTCTTGTGCTGACGACCGAAGAGGTCCTTGACGACCCCCAAGAGGGGCCCCTCGCGCACGCGCGGTTTCTCTTTTGCCTCGGCAGCTACGCGCTGATCCGGAAGCCACACTTTATAGCCTTTAGCTTCGATCGCCTCGACGAGCTCAGAGGCTACCACTTCACTTGTGGTTTGAATGTGAGCGATTCCGTCAGGGTACGAGACAACGGCCTTGATCACGCCAGCGACGCTGGCAAGTGTTTTCTCGATCCCCTGCGCGCAGTGGTCGCAGGTCATCCCCGAGATCCCAAGCCTATGAGTCACCGTCATCGCCTTGCTCCCTCTTTGATGAATGAGGGATAACCCGCCTCGGCGGTCGCTCGCATTAGCGCGTCAGGCGAGGTTTTGCTATCGTCGTAGGTGACTACGGCTTCCTTGGGCTCATAGGTCACCTTGGCCTTGAGTACGCCAGGAACTCTTTCCAGACTCTTCCTCACCGTGATCGGGCAAGCTGAGCACGTCATGCTCGGCACCTCGAGCACGACGGTTTGCGTAGCCGGGAAAGCCGGCGTGCTCATCAGCACGCCCAGGCCGAAGACGGCGGCAAACGTCAACCCACGCATACTCATCTCCTGGATCTCCTATACATAGGGTGAATCAGTAGAACAGGGGGGCAAGGTAGGGTGAAGCCCCGGCCAGCAAGACCAGCGCGGAGACGGCCCAAAACAAAGCCTTGTACAGGCGATCGACGCGCGGCGTCGCGCAGACAGCGCCGGAGGCGCACGCTTGCTCCGGCCGGGCGCGGTAGAGCTTGCGGTAGGCGAGAACCAGGGCGGTCACCGCGGCGACGAGAAACAAGGGTCGATAGGGCTCGAGCGCGGTCAGGTTCGCCATCCAGGCGCCCCCGAAGCCCAGGCTCACTAGGACCAGAGGTCCCAGGCAGCACAGCGATGCACCGACCGCGGCAAGCACCCCTCCCGCCAGCGCACCGCCTACGAGTTTTTCTTTGGCACTTTGGCGGCTGTTCAAAGCACGCTCCGCCTTGAGTGTTCCAGCTTCCAACGCATGGTCTTTGACTCGCGACATCGATCACCTCCAAGGTATGAATATCGTGGCGAATGCTAGAGAAGGTACCTAAGTACAATGTCAAGCGCCCGAGGGCATTTCGGCTTCCGAAGCGGTAATCGGCTCAAGCGTCCCGAGTGTGCTGGCCGATCGGCGCACACGGGGCGTGGGTCGTGGGATGCCCACGGCCTCTTTGCTGGGTCCAGGCGGCTTCCGAAGGACGATCAGTGCGGCATCCAGAACAGCCAACGCGCTGCGCACGCCTGCGATATACGCTCGGATCGTCGCGACACCGCGAGCCATTCGTCGTTCGTCGTCCTCGTCCAGCGCGTGAACAACTTCAGCCAACGCATCGAGAGGAATGCCAGCCGCTCTCCCCGCGCGGATCCATCGCAGGCGCTCCAGGTCGCTCGCGTCATAAATGCGATAACCAGAGAGCGTGCGGCCACATGCCCTTAGCAATCCACGCTCGGTATAGTTGTGCACGAGATGGATGCTGACCTTGGCGTTCCGAGCCAGTTTCGAGATCGTGTATGTCTTCATTGCCTCTTTCTCTTGCCTCATCCCGCGCAGCAGGAGAGTTTCTTGACGTCCTTGGTAAACGTCTGGGCGCAGAGCTTGAAGCCTTCCACCATGGTCAAGTAGGGGAAAAGCTGATCGGCCAGCTCGGCCACGGTCATCCGGGCACGCAGCGCGAGAGCGGCCGCCTGGATGATCTCCCCCGCCTCGGGGGCAAGCACATGGGCGCCGAGCAGTCGCCCGCTTCCCCGCTCCGCGACCAGCTTGACGAAGCCCCGGGTATCGAAGTTGGCGAGCGCCCGGGGAACGTCTTCCAGGCGCAAGGTCCGGCTTTCCGCCTCGAAATCCCTCGTCCGGGCCTCCTCCGCGGTCAACCCCACCGCCGCCACTTGGGGCGAAGTGAAAACCACTGCGGGCATGGTGGAGAGGTCCAGGCGCGCATCCCCGCCCAGCATGTTAATGGCGGCCCGGGTGCCGGCCGCCGCCGCCACGTACACGAATTGGGGAAAGCCCGTGCAGTCGCCCGCGGCGTAGATATGGGGCACCGAAGTACGCAGGCCCTGGTCGACTAGGACGGCGCCCGCCCGGTCGGTCTCGACCCCGATTTCCGCAAGTCCGAGCCCCAGGGTGTTGGCCCGCCGGCCGGTGGCCACCAGCAGCCGGTCGCCGGTGATCTGCTCAGCCCCAGCATCGAGAGTAAAGCGCCCGCCCGCGTACGCGACCCGCTTAACTTCGGTCCGGGTGAGGATTCGCGCGCCTTCTTCCTCCAGCACGTGCTGAAGCCCTGCTCCCAAGTCGGGATCCATTCTGGGCAACAGGGAGAGAAGCTCGACGATGGTCACCCGGGCGCCCAGATGCAAGAACGCCTGGCCGATCTCCAGCCCGACGGCGGAGCCCCCCAGCACGATCAGGTGTTCGGGAACTTCCTCCGCCACCAGGGCCTCGGTAGAAGTCCAGTAAGGTGTACCGGCCAGGCTGGGGATCGGCGGGATAGCGGGGGAAGCGCCGGTGGCGATGAGAAAGCGATCAGCGGCGACGGTCTCCTCCCGGCCGTCGCGGCGGGTGACGGCGAGGGAGTGGGAGTCGCGAAACCGCGCCGATCCCTCTAGCAGCCGGATGTTAGGGTTTTCCTCCAGGACGCGGCGGTACTTGGCGTGGCGCAACCGATCCACCAGCGCCTGCTGCTGGGCCACCATCGCGTCCCGGCGAATGACCGGCCGGCGCCGCTCCAGGCCGTCGAACGGGTGAGCCGCCTGCAAGCGGGCGATCTCCGCGCCGCGGATGAGCACCTTGGAAGGCACGCAACCCACGTTGACGCAGGTGCCGCCCAAGGTTCCGCGCTCGATCATGGTAACCCGCGCCCCTTCCTCGGCGGCGCGGATGGCGCAGGCGAACGCCGCCGAGCCGCTGCCGATAATCGCGATGTGCAGAGAAGTCACGATGCCCCCTTCTTCCCAAACGGTTCGGACGGGGATAGCCTGCATTGCGTACCATAGTCCGCAGTCAAGGAGCGATCATGGCGAAGATGAAAGGACCGGGACCGGCGGACACGTTGACCGTCGGGCAGGTGGCCCGCGCCGCCGGAGTCAACGTGGAGACGATCCGCTTCTACCAGCGGCGCAAGCTCATGGATAAACCGGAAAAGCCCTTCGGGGGCGTGCGCCGCTACCCCCGGACGGCCGTGGACCGGGTGCGCTTCATCAAGCGGGCGCAGCAGCTCGGTTTCACCCTGGAGGAAGTCCGCAACCTCCTCGCCCTCGAGGACGGGCGAAGTTGTGCCGAGGCGCAGCGGCTGGCCACGGCCAAGCTCGCGGCGGTGGAGAGCCGCATCGCGGACCTCCAGCGCATGCGCCGGGTGCTCAAGGCCCTAATCGGCGAGTGCCACGCGCGCCGCGGTAAGCTCGCCTGCCCCATCATCGCCACCCTGTCGGAAGGGTGAAGCAGGGTGGAAAATGAGCGTGCCGGGCGACGGATTTGACCGCCGCCTCGTCATCGATCACACGACGAACACCGTCGAGCCGGTGGTCTTGCGCGCTTGCAGGTCCCGGTGGGCCTGGGCGGCCTCCTTGAGGGGATAGGTCTGGTTGATCTCGATGCGGATCTTGCCGTCCAGCACCATCTGGAACAGGGCGTTGGCCGACATCACCAGGTCTTCCCGTTTGGCGGTGTAGTGCATCAGCGTGGGGCGCGTGAGATAGAGCGACCCCTTGGCGGAAAGCACTCCCACGTCAAGGGGCGGCACGGGGCCGGAAGACTGGCCGAAGGAGACCAACATGCCGAACATCCGCAGGCAATCCAGGGACTTCATGAAGGTATCCTTGCCCACCGAGTCGTAGACCACGTCGCACTTGCGCCCGCCGGTGATGTCCAGCACCCGGGCGACGAAGTTCTCCCGGGTGTAGACGATGGGATACTTGCAGCCGTGGGCCTCGGCGAGCTTCGCCTTCTCGTCGCTGCCCACGGTGCCGATCACGGTCGCTCCCAGCGCCCGGGCCCACTGGCACAGAATCAGCCCCACGCCGCCCGCCGCCGCATGTACCAGGACGGTGTGCTCCGACCCGACCCGGAAAGTGCGGCGCACCAGGTATTCAGCCGTCATGCCCTTGAGCATCATGGAGGCGGCCTGCAGGTCGCTGATCCCTTCGGGCACCTTGACTAAACGGTCCGCGGGCATGAGCCGCGCTTCCGCATACGCTCCCATGGGGGGCGAGGCGTACGCCACCCGGTCGCCGGGCTTGAGCTCGGTCACGCCCTCGCCCACTTCCTCCACCACGCCGCACGCTTCCAGCCCGGGCGTGGCAGGAAGGGAGACCGGGTACAACCCGCTGCGGTGGTAGACATCGATGAAATTGAGCCCCACGGCGGTGTGCCGCAGGCGCACTTCGCACCGGCCGGGAGAGCCCACCTGGATTTCCTCCCAGCGCAGCACCTCCGGTTCCCCGGTCTCGTAGAAGCGTATCGCGTGCGGCATTCAGGCCTCCTTTTCAAAGAGATGGGTCGCGGCCGCCGGCCTCGCGGCGTGGGGGTGTACCCATTGTCGAACGGCGGGAGTATGCTAGCGAAAAGCCGTTCGGAACCTCAACCGCGGGCGGGTCGCCCCGGGATCCCGGCGTCCGCCCGCACCTTTGGCCGAAAGGAGGCGATCGATGTTCGTGAGCGGAGGATACGCCATGGAAGAGGAGGAAATCGAAGCAATCAAGCGCAAAATCAAGGAACTGGAGCTGGAGCACCGAGATCTGGACGACATCATCAAGCGCTTGTCCGAGGACGTCTACCAGGACGAGCTGCAGTTGCGGCGCCTCAAGAAACGAAAACTTTACCTTAAAGACCACATTGCCCTGCTGGAACGCCGGCTCACCCCGGATATCCCGGCCTAGCAACAAGGCCTACCGAATTCCATGAAAAGCGCGCTTCCGCCTTCGCGAGCGCGCTTTTTCATTACCGCCGGGCGGCTTGAGTCCGCCGCGAGCGCTGTCCGTGGGTAAACCGCCCTCCTTCCCAGCCATGCCTCCCGATTCCAACGAGTACCAGCTCATCGACGGCCTGCGGCGCCAACTGGAGTTTCTCACCACCCAGGCCCGGGACAACGAGCAGGTCCTGCGCCGCTTCCAGCAATGCGAACTGGCCTTGATCGGCGCGGTGGGCTTTGCCGCCTTGTTCGAGGCCCTCTTTCACCGTACCCGCCGCCTGCTACGTCTGGCATGGGTCAGCCTGGTGCTGCTGGATGGGGATTTCGAGCTGAGGCGTACCCTGGAAACCCTGGAAGTCGATCCGGCGGAGTTTCCCGACCTGGTCTTCGCGGATGACCTGGGTGGCCTGGAACGGCTCCTCGGACCGCGCCGTTCTCCCTGGCTCGGGCCCTTCGATCCCGCCCTCCACGGCGGGCTGTTCTCGGGGGGATCGCCGCGCAGTTGCGCGGTGCTGCCCCTGCTGCGCCGGGAGCGGCTGATGGGCGTGCTCACCCTGGGCGCCAGGGAACCCCAGCGCTACGCCCCGGGCCTGGGCACCGACTTCCTGATGCACCTGGCGGCGGTGGCGGCCGTGTGTCTGGAGAACGCTACCTACAGCGAACGGCTGAAGCACCTGGGCATCACCGACGCCTTAACCGGCGTCCACAACCGGCGCTACTTCGAGGAGCGGTTGGGGGAAGAAGTCGCCCGGGCGGCCCGCAAAGGAGAGCCCCTCGCCTGCCTGCTCTTGGACATCGATCGCTTCAAGCACGTCAACGACGTCTACGGGCACCAGGAGGGGGACCGGGTCCTGCGGGAGGCGGCCTCCCGCATCAAGCGGGAGCTGCGCTTGACCGATGCGCTGGCCCGCTACGGGGGCGAGGAGTTCGCCGTGCTGCTCGGCGGCACGGACGAGGATCTCGCCCGCCATATCGCCGAACGGGTGCGCCGCGCCATCGGCGGGACGCCGTTCCGGCTGATGCACGGGGAGGAAATCCGCATCACCCTCTCGGCGGGCGTGGCGGTGCTGCGCCCGGGCCCGGGTTCCTCCGAGGCCGCCGCCCGGGACCTGGTCCAACGGGCGGACCGGGCCCTCTATCACGCCAAGCAGGGCGGGCGGGACCGGGTCTGCAGCGCCGATCAGGCCGCCGGCTGAGGAACGGCCCGAGGAACCGGCCCGATCACGGGTCCAGGAAGGGACCGGATCCGCTCACAGGATCAGGGCGGCGAACAGCCATAAAACCACCGCCCCGGCCGCCACCATGCGCAAGGCGTAAGCCGCGTTCCAGGCGAGGAGCTTGCGCCCCTGCACGCCGAAGCGCCCCTGGAGGGCCAGGGCCAGTCCCGAGAAGGGGTTGCAGGGGGTGGCAATGCCCCATGCCATGAGAATGGTCAGGGCCAGGAGATCCTGGTGGGGGGCGACCGGCGCGAGCCAGGCGCTGGCGGTGGCCACCGATATGACCGGGTGGATCCCCACCAGGGACAAGGCCACGATCAGCCCCAGGACCAGGGAAGCTTCCAGGGGCCCGAACCCGTGGAACGGCAGCCCCGGCCCCAGCAGCTTGAGCACGGCGCCCAGCCCGGAGGCGAACACCGCCGCCGAGAGGAACAGATGGACTTCCCCCGCCATGCCCGAAAGCCGGGTAGTCACGTGGCGAGAGAGACGCCGGGCCGCAGCGCCCGGGCCGCTGCGCAGGAGAAGCAGCGCCACGGCCGCGAGGGGCGCCAGCAGGGTGACGCCCGACAGGACCGACCAGCCGGGAATGAGGGCGTGGAGGGCGATCACGCCCGCCGCCAGCGAGAGGGGCAGCGCCAGGGAGTCCAGGTGCATGGGATAGCCCCGGAAGCCTTCGCCCCGGGCGGGATCCCCGGAGGTGAGGTCTAGCCAGGTGAAGAAGAGCCCCAGGGCGGCGAAGGGCACGCCCACCCCCATCAGCTTCGCAAAATTCGCTCCAGGGGCAAAGGAAAGGGCCGTGGCCATGGCCGCCCAGAAAGGGGACCAGAAAGCCGCCGCACCGAAGGAGCGGGAGAGGGCGATCACCTGGCTGCGCCCCAGCCGGGCGCCCAGGGCGATCCGCTCGCCCACGATCAGCACGGTGGACAGGTTGATGACGCCGCCGAAGAGGTGCACCCCCAGCAGGGTCCGCCCCAGGGCCCGGCGACCGTGGGGGAGCGCTTCCTCCGTGGGCCGGGCGAGGGTGACGAGCTGGAGGAAGGAGACGGCGATCAGCATCGCCACCAGGGCGTTGTTTTGGGTCAGGGCCTGGCGCACCAGCGCCTCTTCCCCCAGCGGCGCGCCGGCCATGATGCCCGCCGCGCCCAGGAGCAGCATGGCCAGCACCGGGATGCGCTGCTTGGCGCTCAGGCGGCGCCAGAGCAGCAAAGCGGCCGTCCAGCCGAGCACGCCCGCCGCCTCCAGGGGAACGGCGGGCCGGATCTGGTGGGCCATGACCAGGACCACGAAGGCGACCAGGGTCCAGCCGCCGAGCCGCTCGGAGCGCGTGGGAGCGTCGAGCAAAGCCGGCCCTCAGGGGCGCCCCGCCCCGGCCGGGCGGGCAAGCCTCGTAGTCGCGATCGAATCCATGGGGAAGCGGAAGCGCCGGGCACGCCCCGGTCAGCCCTGCATGGTACAGAAAGGCGCGGGACGAAGAAAGAAACCGCCGCGCCGGCGGCGGCGAGATTCAGCCCTCTCTTTCGTGGCCCGCGCCGTTGGGACGGCCGGCGGACCGGGGGGGCGCTCCCTCTTCGGCGATGCGCCGGCGCACCGCCTCCAGGATCTCGGCCCGACGTTGCTGGTCCAGCCCGGCGAGGCGGTCGCCGTGGCGCTCCAGGGCCTCCTCCAGCATGCCCGCCGCCCTGCCGATAAATTCGATCTGCCGGCCGTAGCGACGGCACATCTCGCAGGCGAGGAGGTGCAGGCGCAGGGCCAAGCGCTCCCGCCAGGCGAGGCGCACGTCCCGGGCCCGGGAGATCAACTGGGAGGCTTCGCGGCAGGTGATCATGGATCTCGGTTTCTCTGGGCGGATTCGAACCACCGCTTTTCGAGGCATCGGCGCAGCCGATGGCGGGCCCGGTGCAACAACACCCATAAATTAGACGCCGTGATCCCCAGGTCCTTACAGATCGCCTCCGCCTCGATCCCGTGGACCTCTCGCAGGACGAAGGCCGAGCGCTGGAGCTCGGCCAGATCGTCCAGGCACGCCTGGACCGCCTCCCAGAACCGGGCCCGCTCCAGGCTCGCCTCCGGGTCGCCCCAGGTCCCGGGCGGGACGGCGTGGTGCCCGTCCTCGCGCCAGGACTCCTCGTCCTCCGCCCCGATGGCGTCCGGGTCGAAGGGCCCGGCCGCCAGCGCCTCCCGGACGCTCGCGCGGAAGTGGTCGGCGATCTTGTTCTTGAGGATGGCGGTGAGCCAGGTCTTCTCCGACGCCCGCCCCTGGTAGCCGTGGCGCCCCTTCCAGGCGGCGAGCAGGGTCTCCTGGACCAGGTCCTTCGCCTGCTCTTCATTTTTTACCATGACGAGGGCATAATGGAGGAGCGCGTCTCCGTGCCGGGTCAGCCACCCCGCCACGTCGAGGGGGCTCTCGCCAGGAGTGTCTTCGTCGGGTGGAGCTTGGGCCATGGAGGGCTCGGTGCTGGAAGGGGTTCCAGTATTTCCCAGCCCCCGCCCCAGGTCAATCGGGCCGGCCGTCCACGAGACGCGCGCCCGCCCGCTCAGGTGGGTTTCCATCCTAACTGCATAACATCGACGAAAGGAGAAGCCACATGAAAACCTTTGCTTCAGCGAGAGGCCTCGTCTTGGCCAGAGGCCTCGTCCTGGCCGCCGGCCTCGCCTTCTGCGCTGCCGCTTCCGCCGCCGAGGATAAGCCCTTGACGCCCCAGCAGCAGCGCATGGCGGATTGCTCCAAGGAAGCGAAAGCCAAGGGGCTCTCTGGGGATGCGCGCAAGGACTTCATGCGGGAGTGCCTAAAGGGCGGCAAGCCCGCCGCGTCCAAGGGCGCTTCCGGCTGATCCCCACTCCTCTGACCGCCGCCCAGGAAGGAGGGCCGCCCCGCCGGCGGCCTTCCATCGCCGGCGTTCAATAGCGCATGTACACCTGCGCTTCGCCCTTGTCGTCGAAGGTGTAGACGTTGTAGGGCTGCGGGTCAGGTCCCTCCATGCCCGGCGATCCCACCGGCATCCCCGGCACGGCCAGGCCCTTCACCGGCGGCCGTTCCTGCAGCAGTCGCTTGACCGCCTCCGCCGGCACGTGGCCCTCCAGCACGTAGCCGTCCACGACGGCGGTATGGCAAGACGCGAGGCGGGGGCGCACCCCGTAGCGGGCCTTGATCTCGGTAAGATCCACCACATCCCGGGAAGTCACCTGGAAGCCGTTTTCCCGCAGGTGCTCGACCCACTTTCCGCAGCAGCCGCAGTGGGGATTTTTGTAAACGGTGACCTCGCCCGCGGCTTGCGCGCCCGACGAAATCACCAGCGCGGTGGCGAGCAGGCTCCTGCGCAAGGTGCGGATCATGGCGTTTCTGCTCCCCGTGAATTGCCAGAAGGGCCTGGCGCCGGCCGGGCCCTGACGGAGCGCCGCGGCGCCCGACCGGCGCAACCTTAGCTATTGTAACGGTCAGCGCCGGCCCCGGCACCCGTCAACCCTTGCCTGAGGAACCCCGGTGGCCCCACCTCCGCCCGCTGAGTTCGGCATGCCCCTGGAGGAAGTCGACACCCCGGCCCTCCTGGTCGACCTGGACGTTCTCGAGCGTCACCTGCGCCGCATGGCGGATTCCCTCCGGGGCCTGCCCGTGCGGCTTCGCCCCCACGCCAAGAGTCACAAGTGCCCGGAGATCGCCCGCCGGCGGATGGCCCTTGGGGCGGTGGGGGTGTGCTGCCAGAAAGTGAGCGAGGCCGAGGCCCTGGTGGAAGGGGGCATCGTCGACGTGCTGGTGTCCAACGAGGTGGTCGGCCGGCGCAAGCTCGAGCGCATCGCGGCTCTCGCCCGCCGGGCCCGGGTGGCGGTGTGCGTGGACGATGCCGGCAACGTGGACGAGCTGGACGCGGCCGCCCGGCGCGCTGCCATCGACGCGGCCGTGGGCCACGTGCAGGCCACGGTGGGGCTGCTGGAGAACCACGGCATCCCCTGTCCCTGGGTGACCGGCGGCGGCACCGGCACCTACCTCCTGGAGGCCGCCAGCGGCGCCTACCGGAAGGTGCAGCCGTAGGGTTCCTATGTCTTCATGGACGCGGACTACGCCAGGGACCTGGGGGGGGCGCCTGAGGCCTCGCCCCCTCCGCCCCCCTTTGAGCTGAGCCTTTTCGTGCTCGCCACGGTCATGGGCCGGCCTGCGGCCTCCCGTGCGGTGGTGGACGCCGGCCTGAAAGCCTTCAGCGTGGACTCGGGACTGCCCCTGGTCCACGGCCGCCCGGACATCGTCTACACCCGCGCCATGGACGAGCACAGGGCGCTGGAGCCCGCGCCGGGGGCGAGGCTGCCGGCCCTGGGGGGAGAAGCTCCTCCTGGTGCCGGGCCATTGCGACCCCACCGTCAACCTTGACGACTGGTACGTGGCCGTTCGAGGGGGGCGGGTCGAGGCCCTGTGGCCCATCACCGCCCGGGCTGCCGTCTGGTAAGGACGTCCCCCCGGGAAAACTTCACGCCCCATGCCGCGGTCGAATTTAGCGTCTGCGGAAGAAGAGGAAAGGAGGGGAACCATGAAAAAAACCGTCGTCGCCCTGTCGTTGCTTCTCGTCGCTGGAAGCGCCCTGGCCCTGGCCCAAAGCCCCGAGGACTACTACAAGCGCCGGGCCCAGGAGTACGTGGCCCTGTTCGAGCAGTACGATGTGAACCGGGACGGGCGCATTAGCCGTTCCGACATCTTCGGGCACATTGAGCTGCTGGCCCGCTTCAACGACATCGACGTCAACCGGGACGGCTACATCACCCGGGAAGAGATGCAGGCCTACGTGGACCGGCAGTACCTGTCCCACATCGCGGCGGGCAAGTAACGAGCGCCCGAAAAAAAGAAAGCGGGACGCCGGTCCCGCTTTCTTTCGGGCCCGGAAAGACTCGCTTCAGACGCTGAAGCTCTCCCCGCAACCGCACTCGTCCTTCACGTTGGGGTTACGGAAGGTGAAGCGTTCGTTGAGGCCCTCCCGGGTGAAGTCCACTTCCGTGCCGTCGAGGAAGGGCAGGCTCTTGGCGTCCACCAGCACCTTGACCCCGTGGCTTTCGAACAAGGTATCCCCTTCCCGCGCCTCGTCGGCGAATTCTACTTTGTAGGCGTAGCCGGAGCAGCCGGCCGTACGCACCCCCAGCCTCAAGCCCAGGCCCCGGCCCCGCTTTTCCAGGAAGCTTCGAACGTGTTTCGCCGCTGTTTCGGTCAACGTCACTGCCATAGAATTCGCTCCTTGCCGTCGATTGGCTTATTTTAGCGCCACGTCCCGGCGGCGTTAACCGCTCCCATCAGAGGGCGAGGGCGCTCAGGCGCCGCAACCGAGCCACCACGCCCCCCAGGGCCTCCAGGAAAGCCTCCACCTGGGCCTGGGTGTTGCCGCGCCCCAGGCTCACCCGCACCGCCCCCCGGGCGAGCTCGGGGCTGACCCCCATGGCGAGGAGCACCTCACTTGGACCCGTCTTCAGGCTGGAGCAGGCGGAGCCGCTCGCCACGCAAAAGCCCAGCCGGTCCAGCTCGATCACCAAAGTCTCGCCATCGATGCCTTCGAAGGCGAAATAGCTCGTATTGGGAATGCGGGCCGCACCCGCGCCGAAAATCACGGCGCCGAGGCTCGCCACCCCCCGCTCCAACCGGTCCCGCAGGCGGGCAAGCCCCTCAGCGTCCTGCCGCCAGCGGGCCCTGGCGAGCTCGCAGGCGACCCCCATGCCCACGATGGCGGGCACGTTTTCCGTGCCGGCCCGCAGCCCTCCTTCGTGGCCGCCGCCGCTGATCAGGCCCTTCACCGACACCCGCTTGTCTAGCACCAGGGCCGCCGCCCCTTTAGGACCGTAGACCTTGTGGGCCGACACCGTCAGCGCGTGCACGCGAAGCGAGCGGAAGTCCACTTCCATCTTCCCTAGAGCTTGTACCGCATCACTGTGTACCCAGGCCCCTGCCCCTCGGCCCCGTTCAGCGATGCGAGCCACGTCCTGGATTACCCCTGTCTCGTTGTTGGCCAGCATCACCGACACGATCCCGGTGGGCTGCGTCAGGGCCGCCTCGTAATCGCCGAAGTCGAGCCGTCCCTGCTTGTCCACCGCGATCCGGCGGCACTGCCACCCTTGGCGGATGAGCTCCTGGGCGGGCTTCGCCACGCAGGGGTGCTCCACCGCCGACACGAGGATCTGGGAGGGCTTGAGGAAAGCGGCGGCCCCCTTGATAAACAGATTGTTGGCTTCCGAACCGCCGCTCACGAACACCACCTGGGAAGGCTGAGCGCCCACCGCTTCGGCCACCTGCTCCCGCGCCCGGTCCACGGCTTTGCGCGCCCGGGTGCCCAGCTCATGGCGGCTGGACGCATTGCCGAAGTCTGCGCGCAAATAGGGCAGCATGGCCTCCAACACCCGCTCGTCCAGGGGCGTGGTGGCGTTGTGATCGAAGTAGACCGGATCCACGACGGCAGGGCTCAAACCGAAACCGCGGGCTCGGGACTGGTTCTGCCGCCCGCCTTGCGCTGGTCCTTCAGGACCGCCACGCTCTCTTGCCGCTGTTTCGCCACCAGCTGGGCCAAGCTCACCGAGGACAGATACTCGTAGATTCTCTCGTTGAGACCGGCCCATAGCTCGTGGGTCATGCAACGCTCCCCGTCCTTGCAGTCTTCCTTTCCGCCGCACAAAGTGGCGTCGATGGGCTCGTCCACCGCCAGGATGATGTCGGCCACGGAGATTTCCGCCATGGACCGGGCGAGGGTGTACCCGCCCCCGGGCCCGCGCACGCTCTCCACCAGCCCGTGGCGCCTCAGCTTGCTGAAAAGCTGCTCCAGGTAGGAGAGGGAAATCTTTTGCCGCTCGCTGATCCCGGCAAGGGCGGTGGGCTTTGCGCCTCCCTGGAGCCCCAGGTCGATCATGGCGGTCAACGCGAAGCGTCCCTTAGTGGTCAGTCTCATGCCCGCTGTCCTTTTCTCCCGGTTGCCCGCTTTAAAATTCAACTCATTGAAAATATTAATAATAAGACAAGGATAAAATACACAACTAAATTAGTCAACTATTTTGTTCAGATAAGCGGCGTCGAACTTGTCCTCTAGGGCTTTGAGCTCGTCCACCCGGGCGCCCAGCCGGTCCAGGGCCTCGATGATCTTGTTGAGCCGCTGGTCGGTGACCACCGTATGGTCGAGCAAACCGTGGATCGCCTTCACGATGGGATCATCCATGTCCTGGCTGATAGCGTAGGCGGAAAAGCCCATCTGCTCCGCCTGGCGCTCCCGGGCGTCCTTGCGCGAATCGTCCACCAACCGGGCCGGGATCCCCACCGCGGTGGCGCCGGGCGGCACGTCCTTGACCACCACCGCATTGGAGCCGATCTTGGCGCCATCGCCGACGGTGATGGGGCCGAGCACCTTGGCGCCGGCGCCGATCACCACCCCCCTGCCCAGGGTGGGATGGCGCTTGCCCTTGTTCCAGGTGGTTCCGCCCAGGGTGACCCCGTGGTAGAGGGTGCAGTCGTCGCCGATCTCGGCGGTCTCCCCGATCACCACGCCCATGCCGTGGTCGATGAAGAAGCGCCGGCCGATGCGCGCCCCCGGATGGATTTCAATGCCGGTAAGCCACCGGCCGATGTGCGAGACGAACCGCGCCAGCCACTTGAAGCCCATGAGCCACAGCCGGTGGCTCACGCGATGGATGACGATGGCATGAAAGCCAGGATAGCAGGTGATCACCTCCCAGGCATTGCGCGCGGCCGGGTCCCGGTGAAAAACGCTGGCGATGTCTTCTCGAAGTCGGTCGAACATGCGGGTATCCTTGAATCGCTGTACGAGTATCCATTTCCCAACCAATTCGGTCAAGAATTCGGCCGGGACTCGTACATCGCTCGGACCGCCCGCACTGCCGATCCATGAACGCGCTTGTCATTCCCTGGCCACCGCCTTGAGGATGCCCCGCAGGAGGCTCACCTCGTCCTTTTCCAGGCGGGCGCGATCGAAGATGCGCCGCAACCGCCGCATCGACCGCCCCGACCGCTGCGGTTCCAGGAAGCCGACGGCGAGAAGGGTGCGCTCCAGGTGGGCGTAGAAATGCTCCATGTCCTCGTGGCGCGCCATCTCCCGCGGGCTCGCCTCCAGGCTTCCCGCTTGGGGCAAGGCCATACGCAGCTCGTAGCCCATGACTTGCACGGCGGCCGCCAGGTTCAGGGAGTGGTAATGGGGGTTCCCGGGAATATGCACCACCATCCGGCAGCGCTGCAATTCCTCCCGGGTGAGCCCGCTCGCCTCGTTGCCGAACACCAGCGCCACCGGCCCGGCCCGGGCGAAGGCAAGCAGCTCCGGCGCGGCCTCCCGAGGCGTCAAAGGCTGCGGCGCCAGCTCCCGGTGGCGAGCGGTGAGCCCCGCCGCCAGCACGGTGCCCGCCAGCGCCTCGTCTAGGCTGTCCCATTGCCGGGCCCCCTCCAGTACGTCTGCCGCCGCCGCGGCCATAGCGGTCGCCTCCGGGTCGGGGAAGCGCCGGGGGCGCACCAGGTATAGCGCCGTAAGCCCCATGGTCTTCATCGCCCGCGCCGCAGCGCCGATATTGCCCGGGTGGCTCGTGCCCACGAGCACCACGCGCACCCTCTGCAGCGGATCGGGTTTATTCACCGGGGGAATCGCACTACAATGCGCGGATTCTTCGTAACCCAGTCAACAGCGTCCCATGCATCCCATGCTGAATACCGCCGTCAAGGCGGCGCGGCGCGCCGGCAACATCATTCTGCGCGCCGCCCGGGACCTGGATCTGGTGAAGGTCAGCGCCAAGGGGTACAACGATTTCGTGTCGGAGGTAGACCGCGCGGCCGAAGAAGCCATCATCGAAGTGTTGCACAAGGCCTATCCGGACCATGCCATTCTAGCAGAAGAGAGCGGCGGCCATGGGCGTTCGCCGTACCAGTGGATCGTGGACCCCCTGGACGGCACCACCAACTTCCTCCACGGCATGCCCCAGTATGCGGTGTCCATCGCCCTCATGCACAAAGGGACGCCGAGCCAGGCCGTGGTCTACGACCCCGTCCGCAACGATCTGTTCACCGCCAGCCGGGGCGCCGGCGCCTATCTGAACGACCGGCGCATCCGCGTGAGCAAGCACCCGAGCCTGGAAGGGGCGCTGATCGGCACCGGCTTCCCTTACTCCCGCAAGGAGCACAGCGAGGCGTATCTCGCCATGCTGCGCGACGTGATGGGAATCGCGGCCGGCGTGCGACGGCCGGGGGCCGCGTCCCTGGACCTGGCGTATGTAGCCGCCGGCTGGTACGACGGTTTCTGGGAACTCGGGCTCTCCCCCTGGGACATGGCGGCCGGCTGCCTCCTCATCACCGAAGCGGGCGGCCTGGTGGGTGACCTGAGGGGGGAACCCCATCACTTGAAGAGCGGCCACATCGTCGCCGGCAACCCCAAGGTGTTCGTCGAGCTGCTCAAGGCGATCGCGCCCCACCTCACCGAGAAGCTGAAGAACCCCTGATTCCCGCCACGCCGGCCTCGGCAGAACCCGGTCCACGCTTCCCATGAAGCTCGACGACCTCTCCCGCCACACGCCTGTCATGCAGCAGTATCTGCGCATCAAGGCACAGCATGCCGATGTGCTGCTGTTCTACCGCATGGGCGACTTCTACGAGCTGTTCTACGAGGACGCGGAGAAGGCCGCCAGGCTCCTCGACATCACCCTCACCCGGCGGGGGGTATCCGCCGGCGAGCCGATTCCCATGGCGGGCGTGCCGGTGCACTCGGCGGAGCAGTACCTGGCCAAGCTCCTACGGCTGGGGGAGTCGGTGGCCATCTGCGAGCAGGTGGGGGACACGGACGCCGCCCGCGGCCCGGTGGAGCGGCGGGTGGTGCGCATCGTCACCCCCGGCACCCTCACCGACGCGGGCCTGCTGGACGAACGCGCCGAGAGCGTGCTCCTCGCCGCCACCTGGGAACGCCGGCGCGTGGGCCTCGCCTGGCTCAACCTGGCCGCCGGGAGCCTGCGGGTCATGGAAATCGAGCCCGCCGCCCTCGCCTCCGAGCTGGAGCGGATCCGGCCGGCGGAAATCCTGCTGCCGGAGAGCCTGCGGCACCCGGTCTTCGAAGCCCGCCCGATCCCGCTGAAACGCCTGCCCGACTGGCAATTCGACCACTCCATCGCCCAGGACCTGCTCGCCCGCCATTTCGGCACCCGCGACCTCTCGGGCTTCGGCTGTGACGACCTGCCCCTCGCCGTCGCCGCCGCCGGCGCCCTAGTGGAGTACGCCCGCCTCACCCAGGGGGCCACCCTCGCCCATCTGCAAGGCGTCACCGTGGAGCGGACGACCGATTTCGTGCGCTTGGACGCCGTGACCAGGCGCAATCTGGAGATCAGCGAGACCTTGCGCGGAGAGCCGGCCCCCACCCTTCTCTCGGTGCTGGACACCTGCGCCACCAGCATGGGAAGCCGCCTGTTGCGCCACTGGCTGCACCATCCCCTGCGCCTGCGCTCCCCGCGGGAACAGCGGCTGCAGACGATCGCCGAGCTGGCTGGGGATGCGCGCGAGACCTGCGCCGCTCTGCGTGCCGAGCTCAAGTGCATGGCCGATCTGGAGCGCATCGCCGCCCGCATCGCCCTGGGAAGCGCGCGCCCCCGGGACCTGGCCGCGCTGCGGGACAGTCTCTCCCGCCTCGATGCCCTCGACGCACTGCTCATGTCTCTCCAGGCCTCGCGGCTGGGCGAGATCCGGTCGGCGCTCGCTTTACCCAAAGAAGTGCTGGCCCGGCTCAAGCGCGCTGTCAAGGAGACGCCCGCAGCCTTCCTGCGCGACGGGGGCGTGATCGCCGACGGCTACGATGCGGAACTGGACGAGCTACGGAGCCTCCAGGCCCATTGCGGCGAATTCCTGCTGGCCATGGAGGCCCGGGAGCGGGCCCGCACCGGGATTCCCAACCTCAAGGTGGAATACAACAAGGTCCACGGCTTCTACATCGAGGTGACCCGGGCCCAGAGCGACAAGGTGCCGGAGGACTACCGCCGGCGCCAAACCCTCAAGAACGCCGAGCGCTACATCACGCCAGAACTCAAGCGCTTCGAAGAAAAGACCCTCTCCGCCCAGGAGCGGGCCCTGGCACGGGAGCGGGAACTCTACGAGGAACTGCTCGCCTGGCTCGGCGGGTACGTGCCCCGGCTGCAGGGCATCGCCCGGGCCGTGGCGGAGCTGGATGTCTTCGCCGCTCTGGCGGAGCGAGCCTTGGCCCTGGACTACCGCGCCCCGGAGTACACGGAGGAGCCGGTCATCGAGATCGAGGCAGGGCGCCACCCGGTGGTGGAGCGCGCGACGGCGGACTTCATCCCCAACGACGCCCGGCTAGGTCCCGGGCGCAGGCTTCTGGTGATCACGGGCCCCAACATGGGGGGCAAGTCCACCTACATGCGGCAGGTGGCGCTGATCGTGCTCCTCGCCTGCTGCGGCAGCTTCGTCCCGGCAGGCCGGGCGGTGATCGGGCCGGTGGATCAGATCTTCACCCGGATCGGCGCCGCCGACGACCTGGCCGGCGGCCGCTCCACCTTCATGGTGGAGATGACCGAGGCAGCCAATATCCTGCACAACGCCACGGACACGAGCCTGGTGCTCATGGACGAGGTGGGCCGCGGCACGTCCACCTTCGACGGCCTCGCCCTGGCGTGGGCCATCGCTTGCCATCTCCTCACCGTCAACCGCGGCTATACCTTGTTCGCCACCCACTACTTCGAGCTGACCCGCCTCGCCGCTCTCTACCCGGAGGCCGCCAACGTGCATCTGGGCGCGGTAGAGCACGGCAACAAGGTGGTCTTTCTCCACACGGTGAACGAGGGGCCCGCCAGCCAGAGCTACGGGCTGCAGGTGGCGGCCCTCGCTGGCGTTCCGGCGCGGGTGATCGCCCAGGCGCGCAAGCAGCTCCACTGGCTGGAAACCCAGGGATTGAGCCGGTCGCGGCAAGGGGACTTGTTCGCGCTGGCAATCGAAGCGCCGCCGGCCGAACCCGAACCCCACCCGGTCCTGGACGCGCTCAAGGCGCTGGAGCCGGACGAGTTGTCGCCACGGGAGGCACTGGAAAAGCTCTACGAACTCAAGCGCCTCGGTAAGGCGTGACTCGCCTGGATATTTCACGAAGGGCTGCGGCCGAGCGTCCCGAAAGACTGCCTGGCGGTTCAGTCCCCTTCTCAGTCTCTCTCTCCCTCTGGGCGAGAGGGGAGGAGGGAGGGTGGATTGCGGCCCATGGCCCGCTGGCCATCGACCAAAGACTCGATGGCCCGGCCGCCCTCAGTGATGCCCGTGGGGGCCGTGGACGTGCCCGTGGGCCAGCTCTTCCGGGGTGGCCGGCCGCACGTCGGTCACCTGGCAGTCGAAACGCAGCCGCATGCCGGCGAGGGGATGGTTGCCATCCACCACCACCTTGTTCTCGGCCACCTCGGTCACGGTGAAGATGTGCACCTCCCCCGATTGCTCGCCCCGGCCTTCGAACTGCATCCCTACCCTCACCTCGGCCGGAAATAGGGCCCGGTCCTCCACCCGCACCAGGGAGGCGTCGTACTCGCCGAAGGCGCTCTCCGGCTCCATGGTGATGGAGCACTCGTCCCCGGGCTGCTTGCCCTCCAGGGCATCCTCCACCAAGGGGAAAATGCCATGGTAGCCCCCGTGCAGGTAGGAGACCGGCTCCCGGGATTCCTCGAGTAGATTGCCCTGCGCGTCGAACAGCTTGTAGGTGAAGGTAACGATAGTGTTTTTTGCGACGATCATGGCGATAGTTCCTTTAGTTCATTGAGCCGGAAGACGAACCCGCCTGGCCCGGCCCGGATATTTTTCGTCCATCGCCGCTTCCTTTGAGGGGCATCCTGGGGAAATATCCGAGCTAGACAACAAGGTACCGTCAAAGGGTCCCGGCGCGCAACCGCCGCCCCATATCCCCGCCGCCCGTTATCTCCTAGGAGCGTCTTCGTGAAACATGGGGACCGGCTTTGGCACCGAGCTGTTTGACCAGCTCCAGCACCGCGTGGGCGTGACCCTTCGGGTTGACCCCGTAGAGGGCGTGGCGCACGATGCCCTTCTTGTCGATGATGAAAGTGGACCGGCACACGATCAGCCGACGCTTGCCCTCCACCTCTTTTTCCTGGAGCACGCCGTAGCGCCGGCACACCTCGCCGTCGGTGTCGGAGAGGAGCTGGATGGACAGTCCGTGCTTGTCGCGGAAGGAGCCGTGGCTGATGCAGTCGTCCCGGCTCACCCCCAGAATCACGGCGTCCAAACGCTTGAATTCCTCCTCCAGGTCACTAAAGTCGATCGCCTGCATGGTACACGCCGGAGTGTCGTCCTTAGGGTAGAAGTACAGCACCACGTTCTTCTTGCCACGAAACGTCGACAACCGCACCATCGCCATGTCGGCATCGGGAAGGTCGAATTCCGGCGCGGCCTGGCCGACTTGAACCATTGCAGGCGGTGCATCCATCGTCGAGGAGAAATGGCGAGGCCATTCTAACGTATTTGTCTCGCGGCACAATGCGCGATCGGGCCGATCGCGGGGTTCCTTTGACAATTGAAAATGCAAGCTTCTTCGCACTCGGTAAAGCTCTCCCTCCTGGGCGGCCTGAGCGCCGCCGATTTCCTGCGCGCCCACTGGCAGAAGCGACCCCTCCTGGTGCGCGAGGCGCTTCCCAGCTTCGCCGGGCTTCTCTCCCCCCGGGAACTGATAGCGCTCGCCGCCCGGGACGACGTGGAGTCCCGCCTGGTGATCAAGCAAGGCCGCCGCTGGCACGCCGAGAGCGGCCCCTTCGCCGGCCGGCGCTTCTCCCGGCTGCCCGAGCGGGGATGGACCCTGCTGGTGCACGGTCTCGACCTGCACCTCGCCTCCGCCCACGCCCTGATGATGAACTTCGCCTTCCTGCCCCTCGCCCGGCTGGACGACGTGATGGTGAGCTACGCCGCCCCCGGCGGCGGGGTCGGGCCCCATTTCGATTCGTACGACGTTTTCCTGCTGCAGGGCCCGGGGCGCCGGCGCTGGCGCATCTCCGCCCAGGCCGATCTCGAGTGGGTGGAAAACGCACCGCTCAAGCTCCTCAAGCGCTTCCGCGCCGAGCGGGCCTGGATCCTGGAGCCCGGCGATCTCCTCTATCTCCCGCCCCGCTACGCCCACGAGGGCACTGCCCTGGGGGAATGCATGACCTACTCCATCGGCTTCCGCGCCCCTTCCCACGGGGAGCTCGCCACCCAGTTCCTGGCCTATCTCCAGGATCGCATTCGGCTCCCGGGGATGTACGCCGATCCGGACCTGCGCCCCCAGCGCCGCCCGGCCCGTATCCCCGCCCAGATGGTGCAACGTTTCGCCCAGGTGCTCGCCCACATCCGCTGGAGACCGGCGGAGGTAGAGGCGTTCGCCGGAGTCTACCTCTCCGAGCCCAAGCCCACGGTGGTGTTCTCTCCCCCCTCGCGCCCTTTAAGCCCAAACGCCTTCGCCCGGGAGGCGGCGCGGCGGGGCGTCGTCCTGGCCATCAAGACCCGCATGCTCCATGGCCCCCGAGGGGTCTACATCAACGGGGAAGCCGTCCGGGTGGAGGGCGCTTCCCGGGAAGCGCTGGCGCGGCTGGCCGATGCCCGCGTACTTCCGCCCAGAACACCCCTCGATCCCACCGTCCGGGAAGCGCTTTACCAGTGGTACCGGGCCGGGTATCTCGCCCTGGGGAAGGCCGCAGGGAAGCGCGGGCGCGGCCGCTAAACTGTATAAAAATACAGGTTACTATCCTTTTCGCCGTGTTCTGCTAAAATCCGCCGCCGGTCGGGATCCGGGACAGCCAGCGCCCATCCGTTCGGACCAGGGCGCCAGGCGGTCCCCCAGGAGCCTGTACAGGCAACCGGGTCTCGCCGGAAGCGGGCGAGACTTGCACGTACAGGTTCCTGGGATGCCGGCCTGGAAAAGCAGGACATGACCAACTTTTCGAAGGATAACTCCCCTATGAAACGCTCCATCCTCCTCGTAGCCCTCGCCGCCGTGGCGCTGAGCGCCTGCGGCAAGAAAGAAGAAGCGGCCACGGCGCCGGCGCCCGCTCAACAGGCCGCTCCGGCGCCCGCTCCGGCCCCGACCCAGCAGGCGGCTACGCCTGAAGCCAAGCCGGCCGAAGCCCTACCGCAAGCGGCCGCGCCTGCGGGCGAAGCCAAGCCCGCCGAAGGCCAGGCCGCCCCTGCCGCCGCGCCCGCCGAAGAGAAGAAAGAGCAGCCCAAGTAATCCGGGTCGCTCGAACGGGCGAGTGGCAAAAAGGCCGGCGCAAGCCGGCCTTTTTCATTGGCTGAGCGGAGGTCAACGGACCTCGCGCCAGCCGAAGCCCAGGTCTTGATCCGCCGCGCCGATCCACTCGGGCTCGCAGGATAGGGCTTGGGCCAGGGCGCGCCGGGCCAGCTCGGGGGTGTTGTTGGTCTGGCTGAGATGGGCGGCGACCAAATGCTGCAAGCGGCCCGTTTCCAGGCTCCCAAGGAGCCCGGCGGCGGCCGGGTTGGCTAGGTGCCCGTAGCGACCGGCCACCCGCCGTTTGAGGGACGGGGGATAGGGTCCCTTCTCCAGCATCTCGGGATCGTGGTTGCACTCCAGGACCAGGGCCTGGCAGCCGTTCAGCATTGCCCGGATGTGGGGCGTGGGGCAGCCGGTGTCGGTCAGCACCCCCAGGCGCACCGCCCCGTCGGCGAAGACGAACTGGACGGGCTCCCGGGCGTCGTGGGGCACGGGGAACGGATGGATCTCCAAGTCTCCCACGGCGAAGGGCGTATGGCTGTCGATCAGATGCACTTCGGTGGCGGGGAGCAGGGCCGATTCCAGGGCCCGGCGGGTGCCGTAGGTGAGGTAGACTGGAATGCCGTGACGGGCTGCCAGTCGGGCGACGCCGCTGGCGTGGTCCTCGTGCTCGTGGGTTACCAGGAGGGCGTCCAGCTCGCCGGGATCCACCTTCAGCCGAGCCAGCCGGGCCTCGGTCTCCCGCAAGGGAAAACCGCAATCGAGGAGCACGCGGGTCCCGTTCGCCTCCACCAGCAGGCCGTTCCCTGCGCTGCCGCTGCCGAGGGAGGCGAAGCGCATCATGACGCGGGGGAAGGGAGGAGAGGGATAACCACGCCCCGCGGCCCGGCGCGGCTTCTCATCCCTTTCCCTCGCCCGGCATCCGTGGCGCCCGCTCACTTGAGCTGCTCGTACAGCAGGCTCAGGATCTTTTTGCCGGTTTCGGACTTCTCCGGCTGGCCTTCCTTGTCGAGCACGCTCACCCGAGTGCCCTCTCCTGTGGGCTCCAGGTGAACGCGATACTGCTCCGGCCTGGGCTTCCCCCCCTCGTCGCTGCGCCAGAAGGCGAGCCGGGAGAGGAGCCCGCCTTCTTTCCTCGGCTGGGTCTCCAAGGGGGCGTAGCGCACGTAGTAGATCCCGTTGGAGCGGTCCCGGTCCACCACGGTGAATCCTACCCGGTCCAGGGCGAGCCCCACCCGCCGCCAAGCCCGGTCGAAGGGATCCACCAGGGCCAGCGTCCCCGCCCCCGGCATCAGGCTCGCCTGGGGCTCCCGGCTGGGCGCCGCGAGCAGTTGCCGGCTGCGCTCCTCTTCCACACCGAAGCGCACCGCCAGCCGCCGCAGCATCTCCGCCTCCAGGTCTGGATTGGGCGGCACCGGCTCCCACACGGAGCCCTGGGGCTCGTTGGGATTGTTGCCCACCAGCCGCTCCACCATCCCCCGGTGGCTGATGTAGACCTCGGTGGCGGTGCGATCCTTGATCGGCTCCAGCCGGGTGCGGAACTTGTCCCGCTCGCCGGTGGACCACAACTGGTCCAGCACCTTGCCCAGGGTATCGCGGATGAAGTCTTGGGGAATCTTGGCCCGGTTCTCCGCCCAGTCGGTCTCCATCACCCCGGCCTCCGGGACCTCGGTGGCGATGATGAAGCCCAGCTCCAGCCAGAAGTCCCGCACCACGGGCCATACTTTTTCCGGCGGCTGGTTCACCACCAGCCAGCGCTCGCTGCCCGCCCGCTCGATGCGCACTTGCGCGTTCTCGGGGAGCAGGGTGGATACGCCCGAGGGCTGGGGGCGCCCGGCGCGCTCGGCGCTGTAGGCGGAATAGGTGGCCGGTCCCGGGGCGTTCACGTCCGGCACGGTGTAGCGATCGCTCGTGCTGGGCGCCGTCAGGTCGGGGGGAATTTCCAGCGGCGGCAGCTTGCTGGAAGACTTGTAATCGATCTCCTTGCGCAGCAGCCCCCCCGAGCAGCCCGCCACCACCAGGGCCAGCAGGAAGGCTCCGATCCCCCGAACCAGGGCGCGCGGCCCTCCACTCCTTCGGCTCACCCCAGCACCCCCGCCTGACGCATGGCCTCCCGCACCCGCCCGTGATACTGGGAGGCGAGGGGTGTCAAGGGGAGCCGGATGCCCTCGTTGATGAGCCCCAACTGGGCGACGGCCCACTTCACCGGAATCGGGTTCGCTTCGATGAACAGATCCTTGTGCAATCCCATCAATCGATTGTTGATCTCCCGGGCGCGGCTCAAGTCCCCCTCGAAGGCGGCAGCGCACATCTCGTGCATGAGCCGGGGCGCCACGTTGGCGGTAACGGAAATGACCCCATGGCCGCCCAGCAGCAGGAGCGCGAGGGCGGTGGCGTCGTCACCGCTGTAGACCGCGAAATCCTTCGGCACGCGCCGCAGCAGGTCGGCACCCCGCTCCAGGTTCCCGGTGGCGTCCTTGATGCCCACGATGTTGGGAAGCTCGGCCAGGCGCAGCACCGTGTCGTTGCAGATGTCGGCCACCGTCCGGCCGGGCACGTTGTAGAGGATATGGGGCATGTCCACCGCTTCGGCGATGGCCTTGAAATGCCGATACAGCCCCTCTTGGGTGGGCTTATTGTAATAGGGCACCACCGACAGGCTCGCGTCGGCGCCGGCTTCCCGGGCGTAGGCCGCCAGCTCGATGGCCTCCCGCGTGGCGTTGGCCCCCGTGCCGGCGACGATGGGAATGCGTCCCGCCGCGTGCTCTACCGCCACCCGGATCAGGGTGCGGTGCTCGTCGAAATCCACCGTGGGCGATTCCCCCGTGGTGCCCACCACCACGATGCCGTCGGTGCCTTGCTCGATGTGCCAGTCGATCAGCGCGCGGTAGCGCTCCAGGTCCAGGCTGCCATCGTCGTGCATGGGGGTGACGATGGCGACGAGACTGCCCTTGATCATGTGATAGCGCCCAGAAAATGGGCCATTGTAGCCAATTCAGCCTCCCGGCGAAATGGAACCCCCGCCTCTTTTGCCCCGCGGCATACACGCCGGCTCAATCCGCCGGCAGTGCCGGTTCCAGGTCCACCGGCTCGGAGAAGCGCACCGCGCACAGGCGCTGGAGGACCGCGGGTTTCGGAACGCTGACCCGCCCGCTTTCAAAGGCCACCACCTGGAGCGCGGCACCGAAGACCGCGAGCAGCTCCCCCGGCCGCAACAGGAAGTCCGGGTTGCTGGGGCGGCCGTAGCGCTCGTTGCCCGCCGCGAAGGTCTCGTAGATGAGGACGCCCCGTTCCCCGAGGGCCTCGAGCAAGCAGGGGAACAAGGGCCGGTGGAGGTAGTGGGTGACCACGATCCCGTCGAAGCGCCGCCCGGCATAGGGCCAGGGCCCGCCCTCCAGGTCGGCCACCCGCACCGTGATCCCGGGCACCCCCGCCAAAGCCTGCAAGACCTCGGCGTCTCGGTCCACCGCTTCTACCCGGTACCCCAGCCCCGCGAGATAACGGGCGTGCCTGCCGGAGCCCGCCGCCACGTCCAGAACGGCGCCGCCGGCGGGAATCAGCCGGGCCCAGCGCTTCACCCAGGCGGAGGGTTCGAAAAGGGTGTGGGCGTGTTCCATGGTGATCCGCGCCCGGCCTTGGGATCAGGGGCCAGGTGGCTCGGGCGCAGCAGCCCATTATAAAAAAGCCCTCGCCCGGTTTGCCGCGGCCGCCGGGGTTGAGGTATAAGTTTTCTCAAGCGGCCAGCCCTCGCCGCACCGACAGAACCGCGACTCCCCATGCTCCTCGGCTCCGCGTCCCGCGGCCGTCCATGAGCCCTTCCCCCACTCCTCCCCCCTCCGCCCCCGATCCCGAGGAGATCAGCCGGGCCGAGCGGCCCGCGCCCGCGGTGGGCAAGGACCGGCGCCCGTCCCTCGCGGCCCTGCTCTTCGCGACCCCCCTGCGCCGCAACCTGGCGCTGGCCCTCACCCTGGCGGCCATCGGGGGGCTGGGTGGCTGGACCTACCAGGGCGTGCGCGGCTCCCTGCAGGAGATCCGCGCTTCCGAGCTCACCACGGTGCTCGACGCGGAAGTCAAAGGGCTGGAGATCTGGATAGAGGAAAAGAGGCGGGAAGCGGAGCGCTGGGCCCAGGACCCCCGGGTCCGGGAGGCCGTGGTGGAGCTTGCCCGCCTGAGCCGGGACCCGGCAACGGCGTCAAGCCGCCTGTGGGAGTCGCCGGCCCGGGCGCGGTTGTTCGAAATCCTGTCCCCCGTCATCCGGGACTCGGGCAGCGTCAGCGCCCAGGTGATCGACCGGAGCGGGGTGATCATCGCCACCCGGTTTCGCGAGTACGCGGGCGCCCGCTTGTCAGGCACGGCCCTCGACCACCTGGAACCGGTGTTCCAGGGAAAGACCCGCTTCGTGCGCCCGCTGCGGGAGGAGCAGCGCCTGAACGCTCCGCCCCTGCCCCTGTTCCGGCGCCCGGTGCTGTGGATCGAGGCCCCGGTACGCAACGAGCGGGGCGAAGTGATCGCCGCCCTGGGCTTCGCCCGGTTCGCCGACGAAGAGTTCGCCCAGATCCTCAAGGTGACGCATCCCGGGAAAACGCTGGAGGTGTACGCTTTCGACGAAAGCGGTCTGATGCTCTCCGAAAGCCGCTTCGACGAAGCCCTCAAGCGCGCGGGCCTTCTGCCTCAATCTCCCGACGCCCGCTCGGCACTCGCCGTGCAGGTGCGCGACCCCGGGGGCGAACTGGCCACCGGGTACGTGCCCGAGCTGGAGCCGAACGCCTGGCCCCTCACCCGGCTGGCGGCGCTGGCCGTGGCGAGCCGCTTTAAATCCGACCCCCAGGAGCAGCGGGGCGTCCTGGTGGAGCCGTATCGCAACTATCGCGGCGTCCTGGTGATCGGCGCGTGGAAGTGGCTGCCGGAGTACGACATGGGGGTGGCGGTGGAGGTGAGCGCCCGGGAGGCCTTCGCCCCCCTCGCCTATCTCAACGTCATGTTCGGCACCCTGTTCGGGCTGTTCGTCCTGTCCCTGCTGGCGGCCCTCGGCTCGTCCCTGCTGGTGGCCCGGCTCAAGCGCCAGGTGGGCGAAGCGCGCCAGCTCGGGCCGTACAAGCTGGAGCGAGAGATCGGCGAAGGCGGCATGAGCCGGGTCTATCTCGCCACCCATGCGCTCCTCAAGCGGCCCACGGCGGTGAAGATCCTGAAGCCCGCGGTGGCCACCGACGAGATGATTGCCCGCTTCGAGCGGGAGGTGCGCCTCGCGAGCCAGCTCTCCCACCCCAACACCATCGAGATCTACGACTACGGCCGCTCGCCCGACGGGGTCTTTTTCTACGCCATGGAGTACCTGAACGGCATCACCCTGGACGTCCTGGTGGCGCGCGACGGGGCGGTGCCCGTTCCCCGGGTGATCCACATCCTGCGGCAGTTGTGCGGGTCGCTACGGGAAGCCCACGGGAAAGGCCTGGTGCACCGGGATGTCAAGCCCCAGAACATCATGCTGTGCGAGCGAGGCGGGGAGCTGGACGTGGTAAAGGTCCTGGACTTCGGGCTAGTGAAGGACCTGGACAAGCCCGACCCCCGGGACCTCACCCGCACCTTGCGCATCCTGGGCACGCCCTTGTACATGGCGCCGGAGCGCATCCGCAACCCGGGGCAGGCCGACTCCCGCTCCGACATCTATTCCGTGGGCGCAGTGGCCTTCTATCTTCTCACCGGGCGGCGGCTGTACGAGGCGGAAACCGACATGGACCTGACCCACCAGGTGCTGAGCGCCCCGCCCCCGCGGCCTTCCGAGCGCGGCGCCCAGGAGATTCCCCAGGAGCTGGACGACCTGGTGGTGCGCTGCCTGGACAAGGACCCCGCCGCCCGTCCCCAGCGCATGGAGGAGCTGCTCGTGGTGCTCTATGTGCTCTCCGCCTGGCACCCCTGGACCCAGACCGCCGCCGCCGAGTGGTGGCAGCGGCTGCGGGCGAGCGGGGAACGCGCCCTTTCCTCGGCGCCCCAGCCGTCGGCCGCATAAGAAAAGCGCCCTCACGCCGCGGCCGCCTGCCGCTCCGCCTTGGTGAACATGAACTCGCCGCCGGAAACGTCCACCCGGATCAGGTCCTTCGGCCCGAAGCGGCCCTCCAGGATCAGCCTGGCCAGGGGATTTTCGATCCGCTGCTGGATCGCCCGCTTCAAGGGGCGCGCCCCGTAGGCCGGATCGAACCCCACCTTGGCCAGCTCGGAGAGGGCTGCCTCCGACACCTCCAGCCCTATGTCCATCGCCGCCAGCCGCTTGCGCAGGTAGGCAAGCTGGATCTGGGCGATCTGCTTGATGTGCTTCTCGTCAAGGGCGTGGAACACCACCACCTCGTCGATGCGGTTGATGAACTCGGGCCGGAAGTAGTTCTTTACTTCCGCCATCACCGCCAGCTTGATCACCTGGTAGTCGTCCCCCGCCATCTGTTGGATCATGTGAGAGCCCAGGTTGGAGGTCATCACCACGACCGTGTTGCGGAAGTCCACCGTCCTGCCCTGCCCATCGGTGAGGCGCCCGTCGTCGAGCACCTGGAGCAGTACGTTGAACACCTCGGGATGGGCCTTCTCCACCTCGTCCAGCAGGATCACCGAGTAGGGCTTCCTGCGCACTTGCTCGGTGAGCTGGCCGCCTTCCTCATAGCCCACGTAGCCCGGTGGCGCGCCGATCAATCGCGCCACCGAGTGCTTTTCCATGTACTCGCTCATGTCGAGGCGGATCAAGTGCTCCTCCGAGTCGAACAGAAACTCGGCCAGGGCCTTGCACAGCTCGGTCTTGCCCACCCCGGTGGGTCCGAGGAACAGGAACGAGCCGTAGGGCCGGTTCGGGTCGGCAAGCCCAGCCCGGGAGCGGCGGATGGCGTCGGAGACAAGCCGCACTGCCTCGTCCTGGCCCACCACCCGCTGATGCAATCGCTCCTCCATGTGGAGCAACTTTTCCCGCTCCCCTTCCATCAGCTTGGAGACGGGAATGCCGGTCCAGCGGGACACCACCTCGGCCACCTCCTCCGCGCCCACCTGGGTGCGCAGCAGTTTGAACTGCTTCTTGCCCGCGCCGCTTTCCGCCTGCTTGAGCTGGGCCTCGAGCTGGGGGATCTTCCCGTACTGGATCTCGGAGACTTTCTGCCAGTCGCCCCTCCGCTTGGCCGCCTCCATCTCCAGCTTCAGCTTGTCCAGCTCCTCCTTGATGTGCTGGGCGCCGGCCACCTGGGCCTTCTCCGCCTTCCAGATCTCCTCCAGGTCCGAATACTCCTTCTCCAGCTTGGCGATCTCCTCTTCCAGGAGCTGCAGCCGCTTCCGGGACGCCTCGTCCTTTTCTTTCCTCACCGCTTCCCGCTCGATCTTGAGTTGGATCAGGCGCCGCTCCAGGCGGTCCATCTCCTCCGGCTTGGAGTCGATCTCCATGCGGATGCGGGCCGCCGCCTCGTCGATCAGGTCGATGGCCTTGTCCGGCAGGAACCGGTCGGTGATGTAGCGGTGGGAAAGTTCGGCAGCGGCCACGATGGCCGGGTCGGTGATCTCCACCCCGTGGTGCAGTTCGTACTTCTCTTGCAAGCCCCGCAGGATGGCGATGGTCTCCTCCACCGTGGGCTCGTCCACCATCACCTTCTGGAAGCGCCGCTCCAAGGCGGCGTCCTTCTCGATGTACTTGCGATACTCGTCCAGGGTCGTGGCGCCGATGCAATGCAGCTCGCCCCGGGCAAGGGCGGGCTTGAGCATGTTGCCGGCATCGATCGCCCCTTCGGCCTTGCCCGCCCCCACCATGGTGTGGAGCTCGTCGATAAAGACGATGATGCGGCCTTCTTCCTGGGCGATCTCCTTGAGCACCGCCTTCAGGCGCTCCTCGAACTCGCCCCGGTACTTGGCCCCCGCCAGCAGGGCCGCCATGTCCAGGGACAGCACGCGCTTGTTCTTCAGGGATTCCGGCACCTCGCCGTTGACGATGCGCTGGGCGAGCCCCTCCACGATGGCGGTTTTGCCCACGCCGGGCTCGCCGATCAGCACCGGGTTGTTCTTGGTGCGCCGCTGCAGGATCTGGATCACCCGTCGGATCTCGTCGTCGCGCCCGATCACGGGATCGAGCTTGCCCCGGCGGGCCCGTTCGGTGAGGTCCAGGGTGTAGCGCTCCAGGGCCTGGCGCTGGCTCTCGGCCTCGGGGTTTTCCACGCTCGCGCCGCCCCGCACCGTCTGGATCGCCTGCTCCAGTGCCGTGCGGTTGGCCCCGTGTTGCTTGAACAGGCGCCCGGTCTCGCCCTTGTCCTCGGTCAAGGCCAGGAGAAAGAGTTCCGAGGCGATGTACTGGTCCCCCCGCTTCTGGGCCTCCTTGTCGGTCAAGTTGAGCAGGTTGACGAGGTCCCGGGACAGGGTGATTTCCCCCCCGGTTCCCTCCACCTTCGGCAGCCGCTGGAGGCTCTTCTGCAGGTCGGCTTTCAGGGCCCCCACGTTGACCCCCGCCCTAGCGAGAAGCGACGCCGTGCCGCCGTCTTCCTGGTTGAGAAGGGCCATCAGCACGTGCTGGGGCTCGATAAAGGGGTTGTCCTGGCCCAAGGCCAGGCTCTGGGCGTCGGCCAATGCCTGCTGGAACTTGGTGGTCAATTTGTCCAGGCGCATGGAGGGTCTCCAAAAAGTCTTTGCCGAAAAATGAACTTTTCACTTAAATGGGGGGACGGGCGGCGATTTCAATGCCTTCCGGGGTTCGGAATCCTGCCGGGCCAGGGTATCATCGGGGAAAGAAAGGAGCAGACCCCATGACGAACCGGATCAAGGCCCTGGTTTTCGACGCCTACGGCACGCTCTACGACGTGCACTCGGTGGTCGCCCGGTGCGACCAGCGCTTCCCCGGTCAGGGACAGGCCTTGAGCCAGACCTGGCGGCAAAAGCAACTGGAATACACCTGGCTCAAAAGCCTCATGGGGGAATACGAGGACTTCTGGGCCATCACCGAGAGGGCCCTGACCTACGCCTGCCGTCACCTGGGCCTTGCCTGCGACAACGCCACCCGCGCCCGGCTCTTGAACGCTTACCTGCACCTGGAGCCCTACCCAGAAGTGGCGGAGGCGCTGGAGGCCCTGCGAGGGCGGCCGCTGGCGATCCTCTCCAACGGCAGCCCCCGCATGCTGCTGGACCTGGTCCGCAACACGGGGCTCGAGCCCAAGTTCAAGGCGATCCTGTCGGTGGACGAGCTCAAGATCTTCAAGCCCCACCCGTCCGTGTACGCCCTGGCCCCGGCCCGCCTGGGGGTGGACAAGCATGAGGTGGGGTTCGTCTCGTCCAACTACTGGGATGTGGTGGGGGCCAAGGCGTTTGGCTTCCACGTCTTCTGGATCAACCGCTTCGACGCCACGCCCGACGAGTTGGGGCACAGCCCGGACGCGGTGCTGAAGGCCTTGACCGAACTTACCCAGCACGTGCGCTAGCCCGATGGACCCCACGCTCCAGGAGCATGTGGCCCGGGACGTGGCCGGGGCGCTCGAAGAAGACCTGGGTCCCGGAGACCTGACCGCGCAGCTCCTGCCCGAGGACTTGATCGCCCGGGCCCGGGTCATGTGCCGGGACCACGCGGTGCTGGCCGGCGCCCCCTGGTTCGATGCCTGCTTCCGGCGGCTCGATCCGGCCGTGGAGATTCAGTGGAACGTCCCCGAGGGCGGCGCCTTGTCCCCGGGCACCGAGGTCTGCCTGCTCCAGGGTCGGGCCCGGGCGCTTCTCTCGGCGGAACGGCCCGCCCTCAACTTTCTTCAGACCCTCTCGGCGGTGGCCACCGCCACCCGGCGCTACGTGGACGCGGTGGCGGGCACTCGTGCGCGCATTCTCGATACCCGCAAAACGCTGCCCGGGCTGCGGTTCGCGGAAAAATACGCGGTGCGCGTGGGCGGTGGCACAAACCACCGCATGGGGCTTTATGACGGGATCCTGATCAAGGAGAACCACATCGCCGTGGCGGGGGGCGTGAAGGAGGCCCTGGCTGCCGCCTGGCGGATGAACGCTTCGGTGCCGATCCAGATCGAGGTGGAAACCCTGGCCCAGATCGAGGAGGCTCTGGCCGCCGGCGCCCGGCTCATTCTGCTCGATAACTTCTCCCTCGACGCCATGCGGGAGGCAGTGCGCCTGACTGCCGGCCGGGCCGAGCTGGAAGCTTCCGGCGGCATCACCTTGGAGAACGTGCGCGCCATCGCCGAAACGGGCGTGGACCGCATCTCCATCGGCAGCCTCACCAAGGACGTGAAGGCGGTGGACTTCTCGATGCGGGTGGTGCCGGTGGCGTGAAGCCTGAAGGAGTGCCAAGCTGCTGCACCGGCGCTCGGTCTAGCGCTCCCGCAAGCTCTCGTTCGCGGTCTGCAGCAAGGGCGAGAGGAAGTACTCGATCACCCGGCGGCTTCCCGTTTTGATCTCGGCGGTGACCGCCATGCCGGGGGTGAGCTGCACGGTGCGCCCGTCCACCTGGAGGGTAGAGCGTTCCAACAGCAGCCGCGTCTGGAACACCAGCCCCCGCTTCTCGTCGTTGACGGCGTCGTTGGAGACGAAGGTGACGGTGGCCGGAATCGTGCCGTAGCGGGCGAACGGGAAGGTCTCCACCTTGATCTCGGCCCGCTGCCCCGCCTTCACGAAGCCCACGTCCTTGTTCGGCAGCCACGCCTCCACCTCCGCCCGGTAGTCCCTGGGCGCGATCACCAGGAGGGGCTGGGCCGGGGTCACCACGCCGCCTTCGGTAAAGACCGCGAGCTGCTGCACCGTGCCGTCCACGGGGGCGGTGAGCCGCGTGAGCCTGCGCTTCTGCTCGGCCTTCACCACGTCTTGGGCGAGGCTGGCGGCGCGCTTGTCCGCCTCGTTCAGCGTCGCCGCCACGGTGCGCCGGAACTCCGCCGCGTACGCCGCCTGTTCCCGCGCCGCCTGGGCGATGGCGCTCGCGAGTTCCGCGGCCCGCAGCTGCTGGTGGGCAAGTTCCCGCTCCTGCTCGATGCGCGCCTGCTCCTTCTCCAGGAAGCCGTGGCGGGAGACGAAGCTCTTCTCCATCAAGGCTTGGAAATCCTCCGCCCGCCGGCGGGCGATCTCCACCGTCTGTTCCAGCCGGGCGGCGAGCTCCCGGGTCGTGGCGAGCTCCGCCCTGCGCCTGGCCAGCTCCGCCTCAAAGGCCGCCATACGGCTGCGGTATTCCTCGAACTGGCTCGAAAGCAACCGCTGCTCGGACGCCAGCCGCGCCGGGTCCACGTCCGGCAGTGGGGGAAGCCGCGGCGCGGCGCCGCCCTCCAGCGCGTTGAGCAGCGCCCTGGCGCGGGCCGACTCCAGCCGTGCCGCGACCCAGGCGTCCCGCGTCTGGGCTGACTCCGCGTCGGCGGCGGTGGCGTCCAGCTCGATCAGGATATCGCCTTGCCGGACCGACTGCCCGTCCCGCACCAGGATGCGCTTCACGGTGGCCGTCTCCATGGGCTGGACCACCTGGGCGCGCACGTCGGCGATCAGCTTCCCCGGGGCCACGGCCACCGTGTCCACGCGCCCGAAAACCGCCCAGGCGAGCGTCAGGGTGAAGGCGGCGATGAGGGTCCACAGGATCGCGCGGGGCAGCGGCGCCGGCGGGGTCTCCTGCAGCTCCAGCACCGCCGGCAGGAACTCGCGCTCCAGGGGCTCGCGCCGGGGTGGCTCCAGCGCGCGCCGTGCTTGCCAAGCCGCCCGGAACACCCGGACGTAGCGGGCGAGCAATTCACCCCAAGGGGAGCTGGAAGCGCCCATCGCCGCGCGCTTCATGCCGTCTCCGCCATGGTCCCACCCCGGATGCCTACGCGCTCTGCAGCGCGTAGAGCCGGGCGTAGCGCCCGTCGGGACGCTCCTTGAGCTCCCCGTGCCGGCCTTCCTCCACCAATTCCCCCTGGTCGAGCACGAAGATGCGGTCCGCCTCCTTCACCGCAGAGAGGCGATGGGTGATGACGATCACCGTGCGCCCGGCGCAGATCCGCTTCATGTTTTCCTGGACGGTGCGCTCCGACTCGTAGTCGAGGGCGCTGGTCGCCTCGTCGAAGATGAGCACCCGGGGATTGCCAAGCAGCGCCCGGGCGATGGCGATCCTCTGGCGCTGCCCGCCGGAGAGGGTCGCGCCGTGCTCGCCGACGGGCGTATCGTAAGCCTGGGGAAGCTCCATGATGAACTCGTGGGCGCCGGCGAGCTGGGCCGCCTCGATCACCACCTCCAGGGACGCGCCGGGATCGGCGAGCGCGATGTTGTCGCGGATGCTCCGGGCGAAGAGCACGTTCTCCTGCAGCACCACCCCGATCTGCCGGCGCAGCCACACCGGGTCGGCCAGGGCGAGATCCACCCCGTCCATCCGCACCCGCCCCCGCTCGGGCGCGTAAAGCCGCTGAATCAGTTTGGCGATGGTGCTCTTGCCCGAGCCGCTGCGGCCCACGATGCCGATCACCTCGCCGGGCTCGATGCGGAAGGAGACGCCTTTCAGCACCTCGGTCCCGTCCGGACGGTAACGGAAGTGCACATTCTCGAACTCGATGGCGCCGCGCATGGGCGGGAGATCCTGGCGGCTCGCCGGGAGTTCAGTGCGGGCGTTCAGGATGTCCCCCAACCGTGCCACCGAGATCCCGGCGTGCTGGAACTCCTGCCAGAGCTGGGCCAGCCGCATCACCGGCTGGGCCACCCTGGCCGCCAGCATGTTGAAGGCGATGAGCGCCCCGATGGTGAGCTCGCCGTCGATCACCTGATAGGCGCCGAGCCACAGGATCGCCACCGTCGTAAGCTTGCCGATGAGGGACACCGTCTCGGCGGCTACGGAAGAAAGGCGTGCCACGCGAAATCCCGCCGTCACGTAAGCCGCGAGCTGGCTGTCCCAATGACGGGTGACATGGGGCTCCACCGCCATCGCCTTCAGCGTGTGGATGCCGGAGACGGACTCCACCAGGAAAGCCTGGTTCTCGGCGCCGCGGTCGAACTTCTCGTTCAATCTGGCCCGCAGTGCCGGGGTGACCAGCACCGAGAGAAGGGCGTAACAGGGAAGCGACGTGAGCACGATCAAGGTAAGCGCTACCGAGTAGTACAGCATCACCCCGATGAACACCACCGAGAAGACGAGATCGAGCAGCGCGGTAAGCGCCGGGCCGGTCAAGAACTGCCGGATGTGCTCCAGCTCCCGCACCCGGGCCACCGAATCCCCCACCCGGCGCGCCTCGAAGTAGGCGAGCGGCAGCGCCAGGAGATGGCGGAACAGCCGCGCGCCCAGCTCCACGTCGATGCGGCTCGCGGTATGGGAGAACACGTAGGTGCGAAGCCCCGACAGCAGCGCCTCGAACAGGGACACCGCCAGAAGCCCCACGCCCACTACCGTGAGGGTGCTGTAGCCCCGGTGCACCAGCACCTTGTCCATCACCACCTGGAAAAAGAGGGGCGTCACCAAGGCGAAGAGCTGGAGAAAGAGGGAGGCCACCAGCACCTCCCCCAGGAGCTTGCGGTACTTGACCAGGGCGGGGATGAACCAGGAGAAGTCGAATCGCGCGAGCTCCCCCGCGAGGGACGCCCGGGAAGCGATGAGGATCAGCTTCCCCGACCAGCGCGCCTGAAACGCCTCCCGCGCGAGCACCTGGGGCCGCCCGGCGCCCGGGTCTTGGATCAACACCTGTTCGCGATCCCTATCCGCCCGGGCCAGGACAAAGAAGCGGCCATCCGTCCCTTCCGCGATGGCGGGGAGAGGGGTGGTTGCCAGGCGCTCGAAACGGCTCTCCGCCACTTTCGCCTTCAGCCCCAGGGATTTCGCCGCCAGAAGGATTTGCTCGATGCCGAAGGGCTCGTCCCCGATGTCGAACTCGTGGGCGAGGCGCCCGGCATCGGCCGCAACCCCGTGGAACCGGGCGAGCATCACCAGACACGCGAGGCCGCTCGCCCGGCCTTCAGGCTCTTGCATGGTCCCCTCCCCGCGTACTTACTGCCAGTTCGCCGCGATCACCGGTTCGAGCGCCTGCTGGTACTGCGGCGGCAGCGTTCCCTGGCCCATGGAGGG
>NZ_JBQACR010000219.1:0-325 GCF_051905455.1 Pelomicrobium sp. G1 | reverse complement strand
CCCTGCACCCGCACCTCCCCCGCCGTGGGCGGGTCGAGCCCTCCGAGCAGGTGCAGCAGAGTGCTCTTGCCCGATCCCGACGCGCCGACGATGGCGATGCGCTCGCCGGGCTCGACGGTCAGCTCCACCCCCAGCAGCACTTCCACTGCAGTGGCGCCCTCCCCGTAGGTCTTGCGCAACCCCCGGCAGGCGATCACCGGCGCCCGCTCCTGCCGCGCCGGCGCCCTGGCCCGCGCGCCGCTCACCGGGACCGTGCGGTCATTCATAGCGCAGCGCCTCCGCCGGGTTCACCCGGGAAGCCCGGAAGCTCGGATAGAGGGTGGCC
>NZ_JBQACR010000218.1:0-326 GCF_051905455.1 Pelomicrobium sp. G1 | reverse complement strand
AAACCGCCCTACGAGATCGTGAAGGGCATCGCGGAGAAGATGGGGTGGGGAAAATACTTCCCTTACCGGAAATGGGAGGACTGGGGCGAGCTGATGATACAGAACATCCCCATATCTCTGGAGGAGCTCAAGCAAAAAGGCTTCTGGGCCGGTCCGATCCGCTACAACCGGGTGCCGGAGGGACTGCCCACGCCTTCCGGCAAGGTGGAGATCTATTCCAAGGCATACGCCGATGCCGGATTCAATCCCTATCCTGTCTACACCGAGCGCAGCGTGATCCCCGACTGCGAATATCCGCTCCAGCTCACCCATTCCAAGCTCAGCAT
>NZ_JBQACR010000217.1:0-327 GCF_051905455.1 Pelomicrobium sp. G1 | reverse complement strand
CCGACAAGCTGGGCGTCGACCTGCTGCGGGCGGCGGAAAAGAAGCTCGACCTCAACGCCGAGAAGTACCCGGCGGACAAGGCCCGGAGCAAGGCCACCAAGTACAACCGGCGCTAGTCCGTATCTTTCGCGGATATTGTGACCGGGACCCAGGCTGCGGGGCATGCTCGCCTATCGTCACCTTTTCCACGCCGGTAACTTCGCCGACTGCTGCAAGCACGCCCTGCTCGCCCAATTGATCCTGGCGCTGGCGGGCAAAGAGAAGCCCCTCTTCTATCTCGACACCCACGCCGGCATCGGGCGCTACGACCTGCAGCACGAGTGGGTT
>NZ_JBQACR010000216.1:0-327 GCF_051905455.1 Pelomicrobium sp. G1 | reverse complement strand
TGTCACGCCTGTACGAGCTGATTTGGCGTGGATCCTACCCGGCCCTGATCCAGTCCCGGGAGGCCGACCGCGATCTTTTCTATGGCTCCTATCTACAAACCTACATCCAGCGGGACGTGCGGGACTTCGCGCGTGTAAACGATGCAATGGCTTTTTTGCGCTTTGTGCGCGCGGCGGCGGCCCGTACCGCCCAATTGCTTAACGTCGCAGAGCTCGCGCGGGACGCGGATGTAGCGCCGAATACGGCGAAAAGCTGGCTTTCGATTCTCGAAGCTTCGGGATTGGTGTACCTACTGCAACCTTGGCACAGCAATTTCACCAAACGCC
>NZ_JBQACR010000215.1:0-328 GCF_051905455.1 Pelomicrobium sp. G1 | reverse complement strand
GTCCCAGAAGGCCGCCACCGCGTCCAGCATTTCGTTGCCGTAGCGGATGAAGGCGTCCTCGTCGAGGGGGGTCTGGAAGTAGTATTCCTCCAGCTCCTCCTGGGTGTGGCGGGCGTGCTGGGCTTCGAGCCGGCTGTGCCAGACGAAAAAGCCCAGGGGCAGGTCGGCGCGATGGCGCTCGTTGTAGCGTTTCAAGCCCTCGATCAGCTCCTCCCAGAAGCCCGCTGCCGCCCAGTTCTCCACCGCGTAGCTCGCCGCCTGGGAGACCGCGTAGTCCTCGCTCCCGTAGAGCCGGATGAGCTCGTCGCACAAGAAGAGGGTGGAGGAG
>NZ_JBQACR010000214.1:0-330 GCF_051905455.1 Pelomicrobium sp. G1 | reverse complement strand
GCCGCAACCTCGCCCCGCATATCGCGAGGATCGAGGGGCGCAGCGCTCCGGGGCTGGATGGCCGGACGACCCGGCATGAGCGCTACGCCATGAGCCAGAGAAAACGCAAGCGGATCGAGGAGATCTTCGGCTGGGTGAAGACGGTGGGGGGTCTGCGAAAGAGCCGCTTCATTGGCATCGCCCAAACCCAGCTCGCCGCCTACCTGGTGGGTGCAGCCTACAACCTGCTTCGCATGGCGCGCCTGCAGCCGACGACAGGATAGGTGCGCCCGCAGCCGCGAAAAGGAACGCGAATCAGCCATGAACGAGCACAAATACACCGCGCCAGAC
>NZ_JBQACR010000213.1:0-331 GCF_051905455.1 Pelomicrobium sp. G1 | reverse complement strand
AGTTACATCAACGGCGCGGTGATCGAGGTGAGCGGGGGCATGTCCCTCTAGGGGGGGGCTCATTCGAACAGCGCCTCGATTTTCCGCTGATCGGGCGGGGCGACGACCCCTTTCTCGGTGATCAGGCCCGTGACCAGGCCGGCGGGGGTTACGTCGAAGGCGGGGTTGCGCGCCTCCACGCCCTGGGGCGCCCAGCGGCACTCGCCGTAACCCAGGACTTCCTCCGCTGGGCGTTCCTCGATGGGGATGGCCGATCCCTCCGCCACGGAGCGATCGATGGTGGACAAGGGGCAGGCCACATAAAAGGGAATGCGGTGCCGCTCTGCCAGCA
>NZ_JBQACR010000212.1:0-332 GCF_051905455.1 Pelomicrobium sp. G1 | reverse complement strand
AGGCCACTCTGCTCCAGCGCTTCCGCCACCTGCCGCACAGGTCGCCGCGGGCGAGCTGAACGGCCGAGAGGTTGACCGCCATCCGCAACGGGGGCAGGCCCTGGTCGAGCCAGGCGCGGCACTGGGCGCAGGCCCTGGCGAGCACCCATTCGCTGATGGGCCCGATGAGCCACGTTTCCTCGGCCAGGGGGATGAAGGTGGCCGGAGAGATGAGGCCCCGCTCGGGATGCTGCCAGCGCACCAGGGCTTCCACGCCCAGCACGCGGCCGGAGCGCAACTCGATTTTCGGCTGGTAGTGGAGCGCCAGTTCCTGGCGGTCCAGCGCCCGGCGC
>NZ_JBQACR010000211.1:0-332 GCF_051905455.1 Pelomicrobium sp. G1 | reverse complement strand
CCGGGATGGTGAGCTCCCCCGGTCCCACCGGGCCGTAATAGGGCTTCGCGCCCAGCGCCAGCGCCCGCTGGAAGGCGGCCTGGGGGTCCCGCACGCGGATGCCGAAGGCGCACACGGACGGCCCGTGGACCCGGGCGAAGGCCTGGGCGAAGCTGTGGGGCTCGTGATTGAGGATGAAATTGATGCCGCCCTGACGGTACAGCACCACGTCCTTGGAGCGGTGACGGGCGACGGGGGAGAATCCCATGCGCTCGAATAGCTCGGCGAGGCTGCGGGTGTCGGGGGCGGTGTACTCGACGAACTCGAAACCGTCGGTACCCACGGGATTGGGC
>NZ_JBQACR010000210.1:0-332 GCF_051905455.1 Pelomicrobium sp. G1 | reverse complement strand
GCCCATGGCGGGGCTGCGCACCCCGGCGATCAAGCCGCTCTACGACACCAAGGTGTTCGGCGACATCCTGATCGAGATCGGAAAGCGCATCAAGGGACCGACGGGGGAGTACTACAAGAAGCTGGAGAGCACCGAGAACCTGCTGCGCCATTTGGCCAAGGGCTTCGCCGACAGCCCCGGCACCAACGGGGTCACCGACTTCGAGTCGTGGAAGCGGGAAGGGGTCTGGTACAGGAAGCCTTATCTGTGGCAGCAACGGCGTGGCGAGTTCTACGAATGGGACGGCCAGGGCTACAACAAGTTCATGAAGCCCGAGGAGGTGAAGGCCAAGC
>NZ_JBQACR010000020.1:0-46427 GCF_051905455.1 Pelomicrobium sp. G1 | reverse complement strand
CGGATTGGAGCATCGTCGTTTCTCGCGTTTTGTTGTTGGGGCGTTAGAATGAGTGAATTATTAGAGGTTCCCTTAAGTTTGCGCTCCGATAGAGCCGAAACAGATTCATTGGAGGATTGCAGGAAGGATGGCCAGCGGGACCCGGGCAAGCGGCGGGATCGGGCGCAGCAGCCCCAACAACGCCGAAGTAAAGTCGTGAAACTTCCTAATCAGGGGGATGAGGGAAATTCCGTGGCGTGTAAGTAGACTTCCGCATTGCTGGGCGTGATCCTTTTTCTTATGGTTGCGGCAAAAAGGGGGGCGCCCGAAGGGGACGACCGGTCGCGTGCAAGCCCGCCTCTCCGGTATGCTTGCTTATCGATTGATTTTCGTATCTGCTTACAATCGAACACTTGAGCTAAGCTCACCGACACGAAGGAGGATTGTTATGCCCATGAAGTCAACGTGGTGCGTCGGTTGGAAGCCGAAATCGTTGATCCTCGCCTCGGCTCTCGCCCTTGTGCTGGCGGGACTTTTGCCTGCCGCTCCCGTCTCCGCCGATGAGACCAGTTGCTCTCCCTTCACGCCGTTGATCAAAGGGCAGGAGGAGTTCGTCTACGTCTGGACCCTCGGCGTCGAGGGGGTGGGCGACGGCTCCGACAAGCTGGTGACGGTGGACGTGAACCCCAAGTCCAAGAAGTTCGGCAAAGTGATCCATACGGTCTCCGTGGGCAGCCGCGGCGAGGCACACCACATGGGACTTTCCGACGATCGCCGCTACCTGTGGGCGGGGCAGCTCGACTCGAGCAAGATCTACGTGTTCGACATCGCCACCGACCCGGCCCAGCCTAAGCTGGTGAGAACGATCACCGATATAGCGGATAAGACCGGCTACGTGGGTCCCCACACCTTCTACGCCATCCCCGGGCGCATGCTGATCCAGGCCCTGTCCAACAACAAGGACCATGGCGGGATCACCGGCATCGCCGTGTACAACAACCAGGGCGAGTTCGTGGCCAAGTACGACATGCCCCTGGGCGAGATCGGCGGGGTCAAGGGCGACGGCTACGGCTATGACATCGGCATCAATCCCCAGAAGAACACGATGCTCACCACCTCCTTCACCGGGTGGAACAACTACATGATGGACCTGGGCAAGCTGATCCAGGACCAGGAGGCGATGAAGCGCTTCGGCAATACCTCGGTGATCTGGGACTTCAAGGCGATGAAGCCCGTGAAGATCTTCAATACGCCGGGGGCACCGCTGGAAGTGCGCTGGTCCTGGAAGCCCGGCGACAACTGGGCGGTGACCACTGCGGCGCTCACCTCGGCCATGTGGGTCTTCAAGCAGGATGCCAAGGGTGAGTGGCAGGCCCATAAAGTGGCGGACATCGGCGATCCGACGAAGGTGCCCTTGCCGGTAGATATCAGCCTGAGGAGCGACGCCAAGGGCTTGTGGGTCAACACCTTCATGGATGGGACGGCGCGCTATTTCGACATGTCGAATCCCCTGCAACCAAAGCAGGTGTACGCGAAAAAGATTGGATCTCAGGTCAACATGGTGTCCCAGAGCTACGACGGCAAGCGGCTTTATTTCACCAGCTCGCTCCTCGCCAACTGGGACAAGAAGGGGCCCGAGGACGAGCAGTTCCTCAAGATGTACCACTGGGACGGCAAGGAGCTCAAACTCGCCTTCCATATCGACTTCTACAAGGAAAAGCTCGGGCGTGCCCATCACATGAAGTTCCAGGTGCGGGACCTGAAGAAGCTCAAGCCCCTGGAGGCGGCGCTGCCCCCCGACCACGCCAAGCTCGCGGTGAAGGAGTGATGGCTACCCGGCTCATCGCCAACAATAACCTCCCTCAGAGCCTTCGCCTCCTGCTTGCAGGAGGCGTTTTTTTCCTACTGGGCCTCCCGCTCGCCCAGGCTCACGGGGAGAAGGACGGGGCGCCGGCGGCGGCCCCCGTCATGGACTTCGTGCCCCCTGCGCCGGGGACTTACGTCCTCCATCCCATCATGCGCGCCGCCGACGGCGTGGTATTGGACTCGACGGGCCAGCAGCGCCGGCTTTCGGAATTCACCGGCGGCAAGGTGACCCTCCTCACCTTCATGTACACGTCTTGCGCCGATCCTGGCGGCTGCCCTTACGCCCTCTACGTGTTCCACCAGGTGAAGCGGTCGGTGGAGGAGGACCCCCGCCTGTACGGCCGGGTGGGGCTGGTGACCTTAAGCTTCGATCCTCTGCGGGACACGCCCGAGGTCCTGGCGGGACAACAGGCGCTCCAGGCCGGGCGCCCAGGCGCGGTGGCCTGGCACTTCCTCACCACGGCCTCCCTCAAGGAGCTGCTGCCCATCCTGGACGGCTACGGCCAGGACGTGGCCATCGAGCTCGATGAAAAGACTGGCAAGCCCACGGGTTTCTACAACCATGTGCTCAAAGTCTTTCTCATCGATAAAGCCCGTGAGGTGCGGGAGATCTACACGACCGCCTACCTGCTGCCCGCGGTGGTGGTGAACGACATCAAGACCCTCCTCATGGAGGAGGGCCACGCGCTGCGATGAAGGCGGCGGCCGCCCTGCTCGCCTGCGCCGTCTCCCTTTCGGCTTGCCAGGGAGGGCATGACGGCCGAACGAGCCCGGCGGATTCCTTCCGCCCGGCGCCGCCCCTGGGGCTGCCCGAGGTGCCGGTGCCGCCCGACAATTCCTTAACCCCGGCGAAAATCGAGCTGGGGCGTAAGCTCTTCCTGGACCGGCGGCTCTCTCACAATGGCACCCTCTCTTGTGCCATGTGCCACGTGCCGGAGCAGGGGTTTACCTCCAACGAGCTGGCGACCCCCATCGGCCTGGAAGGGCGCAGCCTGCGGCGCAACGCCCCCACCCTGTACAACGTGGCCTATGCGGCGAGCCTGTTCCACGACGGCCGGGAGACGAGCCTGGAAAACCAGGCATGGGGGCCGCTCCTCGCCCGCAGCGAGATGGGCAATCCTTCCGTCGGCTACGTGATCGAGAAAATCAAGGCCCTGCCCGACTACGACGGGCTATTTGAGCAGGCCTTCGGGCGCGGACCCGACATGCTGACCGTCGGCCAGGCGCTCGCCGCCTACCAGCGCACCCTTCTTTCCGCCAACTCCCCCTTCGACCGTTGGTACTACGGCGGAGAGAAAAACGCGCTGACGCCGGAAGAGCAGCGGGGTTTCGAGATTTTCCGCGGCAAAGGAGGCTGCGCCGCCTGCCACGCCTTCGGCGAAAAGCATGCCCTCTTCACCGATAACGGCTTCCATAACACCGGCATCGGCTGGGCCCGCAGCATGGGTGTGAAGGGAAAACATTCCGTGCAGCTTGCCCCGGGGCTCACAGTGGAAGTGGAAGAGAAGATGCTCCAGGACTTCGAGCCGCCGCTGCCCGACACGGGTCGGTTCGAGGTCACCTTCGATCCTCGAGACCGCTGGGCCTACCGTACCCCCACCCTGCGCAACGTCGCCCTCACCGCGCCCTACATGCACGACGGGTCGCTGGCCACGCTGGAGGAAGTGGTGGAGTTCTATGATCAGGGTGGAATCGACCATCCCCTGAAGGACCCCCTGCTCAGGCCCCTCGGCCTAACGGCCGAAGAGCAGCAGGCCCTGGTGGCTTTCCTCAAGACCCTCACCGGGGACAACGCGGACCGGCTCGCCCGGGACGCCCGGGCGGCGCCTTAGTCTCCAGTCCATCGTTCGTCCGCATTCACTGCCGATGCTTGCCCCCTTGCTCCGAGGAAGCAAGGGGGTGGATGGGCTGCAGCGCATAGGCTGGCAGAGACGTAGCAGCAACCCATCCCCACCCCAACCCGTCCACGGCCCGGCAGGCAGGCCGGGCCGGCTCCGCGGGCGCAGAGCAGTGCTCTGCGAAACCCCCGCTCCGCCCCCTTGAAGGGGAGGGAGCCCATCCCCACCCTAACCCGTCCACGGCCCAGCATGCTCGGCCGTGCCGGACAGCAGGTAGCGATCAAAGTCAGGAAAGCGGCGTAGGGCTTGATCGACCGGCAGCGCGCAAGCTGCGCTTCAGCGCACCCGATCCGCGCCAAAAATCTTGTTTCGGCTGTCCGGTGCGTTTCGCCTTCGGCTCAACGCACCCTACGAGACGGAAAGCCCCTCACCCCAGGCCCAGGGAATCCCACAGGGCGTCCACCCGCTTCTTCACTCCCGGGTCCATGACGATGGGTCTGCCCCAGGTGCGGGTGGTTTCTCCGGGCCACTTGTTCGTCGCGTCGATCCCCATCTTGCCGCCCAGGCCCGACACGGGGCTGGCGAAGTCCAGGTAGTCGATGGGGGTGTTCTCCACGATGACCGTGTCGCGGGCCGGATCGACCCGGGTGGTGAGGGCCCAGATCACCTCCTTCCAGTTGCGCACGTCCACGTCGTCGTCGGTCACCACGATGAACTTGGTGTACATGAACTGGCGCAGGAAGCTCCAGACGCCGAACATGATTCGTTTGGCGTGGCCCGGGTACTGCTTCTTCATCGACACCACCGCCAGGCGATAGGAGCAGCCCTCGGGCGGGAGATAGAAGTCCACGATCTCGGGAAACTGGCGCGTGAGGATGGGCACGAACACCTCGTTCAACGCCACCCCCAGGATCGCGGGCTCGTCCGGCGGCTTGCCCGTATAGGTGGAGTGGTAGATCGGATCGCGGCGCATCGTGATGCGCTCGATGGTGAACACGGGAAATCGCTCCTGCTCGTTGTAGTAGCCCGTGTGGTCGCCGAAGGGTCCCTCCAGGGCCGTTTCTCCCGGATGGATCGCCCCTTCCAGCACGATCTCGGCGGAGGCGGGCACCGAGAGATCGCTGTCGATACATTTGATAATCTCCGTGCGGCTGCCCCGCAGCAAGCCGGCAAACTGGTACTCGGACAGGGTGTCCGGCACCGGGGTCACCGCCCCCAGGATCGTGGCGGGGTCGGCCCCCAGGGCCACCGCCACGGGAAACGGCTTTCCCGGGTGGGCCTCGCCGTGGTCGCGAAAGTCCAGCGCCCCGCCCCGGTGGGCGAGCCAGCGCATGATCACCCGGTTAGGGCCGATCACCTGCTGGCGGTAAATGCCTAAATTCTGGCGCTTCTTGTAAGGCCCCCTGGTCACCGTGAGCCCCCAGGTGATGAGGGGGCCGGCGTCCCCCGGCCAGCAGGTCTGAACCGGCAACCGGGAAAGGTCCACGTCGGCGCCCTCCCACACTATCTCCTGGCAGGGGGCCGAAGACACCTCTTTGGGTGCCATCGACAGCACCTGCTTCAGAAGCGGCAGCTTGTCCAGGGCGTCCCGGAAGCCCTGGGGCGGCTCCGGCTCCTTCAAGTAGGCGAGGAGCTTTCCCACCTCCCGCAAGGCCTCCACCGATTCCTGCCCCATCCCCAGGGCGACCCGCCGCGGGGTGCCGAAGAGGTTCCCGAGCACCGGGATCGCGTGCCCCTTGGGCTTCTCGAACAGAAGGGCCGGCCCCCCCGCCTTCAGCACCCGGTCGCAGATCTCAGTGATCTCGAACCGCGGATCCACCTCCACGGCGACGCGCTTGAGCTCGCCTAAGGCTTCGAGACGGGAGAGAAAGTCGCGCAGGTCGCGGTATTTCATGGGAAAGAGGGAGTCGGGCTCGACCCATTATAGGGGAATGGCCGTTTCGTCCACCTTCAAAAGCCGAGTGTTAAGCGGATCGACATTGGAGGTCTTTCATCGGCCCGGCGGCCTCCAGGGAGGGCGGCAAGGATGGCGAAGCCCTCGGCGCCCGCCGCCGGGAAAAAATGGAAAAAGATCAAAGAATACAGTGGCGTATGACATGAAAATGGAAAACGCGAGGGCGCCTTGGAGAGGGGGCAATGCCTTGGGGCAACACCCTTTGCTGGCCTTTCCGCCCGACTGTCGGCGCTTTTATCAAACTGGCTCTGTGGTCCCTGAGGGCTTTTGGATATCCGGCTGATTTCAAGGGGAAAGGTGACGATGGCACCGCCTTTGCTTTGGACGATTTTGGACAATTTCAACAATGTCAGACTCTGCGAAAGGGGGTCCGCCATGAGAACAAAGCTACGCAAGACCGTGCTGACGCTGGCATTCGTGGCAGGGGGGTTGGGGCTGGCGGGCACCGCGCAGGCGGGTGCCTTCATTACCAATGGGACCATTACGTTAGGGGTAAACGACGAAGGGCACCTCAACGTCTTCCCAACGGATGCGGGGGTGGTCGGTACCTATCCGGGCGTGTCCTTGAGCGGGACCACGCCGGTGGGCCTCCGGTATAACCCCACGGGGGCGGAATCCACCGCCCCGGGCTGCGTCTGCGAAGGATGGGGGGCGGGGATCGTGAGCCTCGGCGTGAGCGGCTACGCCAACCGGGCGGTCGATGGGATCGTGAATCTCTCCCTGGTGAGCTTCTCCGCCACCGCCAGTACCGCGACCTCGGTGGTTGACATCCTGGGGGCCTCCGGCGCACCCGTTCTGCGGGTCACCCACTTTTATCACCCCAGCCCGTCCGTCAATCTTTATCAGGTTGATGTCACCATCCAGAACCTGAGCGGCATGGACCTGGCGGCGGGAGACCTGGTGTACCGCCGGGTGATGGACTGGGACGTGGAGCCGACGGCGTTCAGCGAGTTCGTGACCATCCAGGGCGTGCCGGCCCTGTTAGGAGTCGCCAACGGCAACAACGTGCGCCGCACAGGGAACAACGGCTTCGACACCGCTAACCCCCTGACGACCTTTGGTGCCACAATCTTCGGTGGCGCCTGCACGGCGGCGGAGTTACTCAACAGTAATTTCACCGACTGCGGTCCAGCCGATCACGGCGCCGTGTTCGACTTCGAGTTCGAGGCCCTAGCGAACGGGGCGTCGCGCTCCTTCGTCACCTACTACGGTGCGGCGGGCACCGAAGCGGATGCCGATGCGGCGCGAGCCCTCGTGGGCGCGGGGCTCTACTCCTACGGGCAGTGCGATTCCAGCTCCGACTCCTCGTGCAGCCATATCACCGGCGCGCCGAACACCTTCATCTTCGCCTTCGGCGCGACGGGGGGCGTGCTGGAACCCCCGCCGCCCACCGGCGTCCCCGAGCCAGGGTCCCTCGCCCTGGTGGGGTTGGGGCTCATGGGGCTGGCGGCCCTTCGCTCCCGCAAGCGGCGCTGAACCGACCCACGCTCGACATCCACCCCTTTCCGGCCCGGCTGGAAAGGGGTTTTTGTTTTTTCCGGGCCCGGGGCGATAATCGCTCACGCAGCATGATCGATGGAAGCCCGTCCATGGAGGTGATGCCGGTGCCTACTCGCCTTGCAAGCCGCTTTTGCCTGACCGTTCTCGCCCTGCTGGCGCTGGCGGCGCCCGGCGCCGCGCCCGCCGTGCCTTTCGAGCTGCTGGTGCCTCGCACCTCGCCCCCGGGAGCCCCCAAGACCGAGGGCGCGCCCGGCCAGGCCAAGCTCCAGGCCGGCTACGAGGCGCTCAACGGGAAAGACCTGACCACGGCGTCGAAAGCCTTTACGGAAGCCCACAAGCTCGACCCGAAAGCGCCCGAGCCCCTGCTGGGGCTGGCGGAAGTCGCCCGCCTGAAGAAGGATCTGAAGGGCGTCGAAAACTGGCTGCGCCAGGCCCTGGCCGCCGCCCCGGAGGATGCGGCGGTGCAGCGGGCGTGGGGGCGCTATGAGTTCGTCATGGGACGCTATCCCGCCGCCGAGGCCGCGTTCCAGAAGGCGATCCGCCTCGATCCCCGGTCGGCCGGGGCTTACCTGGACCTGGGCGACTTGTACATGACGGCGCTCGACAAGCCCAAGGAGGCTGCCGAGGCCTACGGAGAGGCGGTGCGGCTCGATCCCCGCCACGGGGGCGCCCGCCACGGGCTCGGCATGGCGCTCGCCGCCCAGCGAAGATTCGACGAGGCGGAGGCCGCGTTCCGCAGGGCCGCGGAGCTTTCCCCGGGAAATCCCCTGCCGCTCCAGGCCCTGGGCCGGCTCCACCTCTCCCGCGGGAAGATGGACCCGGCCCTGGCGGCCTACAATGAACTGCTGCAAGCGAATCCGGATTTCGTGCCAGCGCTCCTGGACCGGGGCGACCTCTATTGGGCGAAGGGCGAGAAAGACAAGGCCATCGCCGACTACCAGCGGGCCGTGCAGGCGGCGCCGAAAAACGCCGACGCCCAGTTCAAGCTGGGAACCGCTTACCACGGGAGCGGCCAGAAGGCGGAGGCCGAGAGGGCCTACCGGGCGACCTTGGAGGCGAACCCCCGCCACGCGCCGGCCTACAACAATCTGGCGTGGCTGCTGGCCCAAAGCGGGCAGCGCCTGGACGAGGCGCTGCGGCTCGCCAAAAAAGCGGTGGCGCTGGCGCCCGACATGGGCACCTTCCACGACACGCTGGGAACGATCCACCTCATGCGCCGAGAGCTGGACCCGGCCATCGCCGCATTCCGGAAAGCGGCCGCCACGCAGCCGCCCCAGGCCGAGTTCTACTACCGCCTGGGGGTCGCCTATAGTCGCAAGGGCAATCGCCAGGAAGCGATCGCGGCGCTCAAGAAAGCCCTGGAGATCCAGAAAGACTTCACCTACGCCGCCGATGCCCGCAAAGAGTTGGAGAAGCTGGGCGGCGGTTGAGAAGCGGAAGGCCTGGATCGCGCGGCGCTGCTGGGTGCAGCCCGCCCGCGCCGCGCACCTCGCGCCAGCACGGTAGGGTGCGCCTCGGCGCACCGCTTGGTAGGTCCCCTCTCATGGCGGTGCGTTTCGGCTGCGCTCAACGCACCCTACGCCCTCGCCGTAGGGTGCGCTTTAGCGCACCACTCCGGAGGTTCTTCCCCGCTGGGCGGTGCGTTTCGCTCTCACCCAACGCACCCTACGGATGGGGGTTGTCGGGGGCGCTTCGACGCCTAAACCCGTAGGGTGCGCCTTGGCGCACCGCTTCGGCGCTTCGAGACCTGTACCGGTGCGTTTCGGCTGCGCTCAACGCACCCTACGGGATTTCACGGTATCGAATTTCGCTCGATCTCCGCTCGCAGCGATTCCTTGTCCGTTTGAGTAGCGAGGGGCCCGAGCCGTACCTTTTCGGCCAAAGCCTCAGCCAGCGCTTCCGCTTTTGGTCCACGCCCCAGACACGCCGGCGGCCTTGAGCCGCTCCACGAAGTTCAGCGTGTCGAAAGGCGTAGTCGTCAAGCCACCTCCTGCCATCGGTTCGGCTTCTAGGCACGATCTTCGTACGGGCGAATTTCCAATACGCTGGGGCGCTCACAGCGTGCTCGCCACGATCCCGGCGAAGATCGCAGCGCCCACCCAGTTGTTGTGGAGGAACGCCTGGAAGCAGCGCTGCCGGTCCCGGTCCCGGATCAGGACGTACTGGTAGGCGGCGAGCCCCGCCGCTGCCGCGAGCCCCAGGTAGTACGCAAACCCGAGCTTGAGGGCGATACCCACGCCGGCGAGGATCGCGAGAAACGCCCCGTGGGCCGCCATCACCCCCGCCACGTCGTGGCGCCCCAGGGTGATGGCGGAGGTCTTGATGCCCAGCTTGAGATCGTCGGGGCGGTCCACCATGGCGTACTCGGTGTCGTAGGCGATGGACCAGAAGACGTTCCCGACGAGCAGCGCCCAGGCGACCGGGGGCACGCTTTCCGTGTGGGCCGCGTAGGCCATGGGGATGCCGAAGCCGAAGGCGACGCCGAGATACGCCTGGGGGAACGGGAAGAAGCGCTTGGTGAAGGGATAGGTGACCGCCAGGAGCGCCGCCGGCACGGCGAGGAGCACCGTGAGGCGGTTCAACTGGAGCACCAGCAGGAAGGCGCCCAGGGCCAGGACCGCCGCCACGGCGAGGGCCTCCCCCGGCGCGACGCGCCCGGTGGCCAGGGGCCGGTGGCGCGTGCGCTCCACATGGGGATCGATGTCCCGGTCGGCGAAATCGTTGATGGCGCACCCCGCGGAGCGCATGAGTACCGCGCCGGCGACGAAGATGGCCACCACGGTCCAGTCGGGGCGGCCGCCGCTGGAAAGCCACAGGGCCCAGAGGGTGGGCCACAGAAGCAGCAGGATACCGATGGGGCGGTCGAGCCGCACCAGCCGGGCGTAGGCGTCGAGGCGATCAGCGAGGATCACGGCCTGAGTTGGAGAACACCGGGAAGGAACACTTCGGTCACCAGGAGCGGGCGCTCCTCCAGGCGGAAGAGGGAGCGCCTCGCCCACAGCTCCGGCGGCCGCACGGCGAGGCGCGCCGCGGCGCGGCGAAACAGCCCGTCGCAGGGGCGCAGCCGGCTGAACTCCAGGGGTGTGCGGCGGACCCGGGGATCGGTGAACAAGGCCTCTCCCAAGGGCTGGTCGCCCAGGCGCGACAGCCAGCGCCACGGCCCGTTCAGATCCCGGCGCGCCGCCACCGAGTGGGCGAACACCACGGGGACCTCAGCGCAATATAGGAATACCTCCCGCACCAATGCCCGCTCCCGGGGCTTAAGGCGGAGTCGCTCCCGCTCGTCGGGCAAAGGCAGGGCGAATCCCTGGGCCAGGGGTTGCACCCTGAACGCCGCACAGGCGCGGCGCAGCCGGGCGGTGAGGGATCCCCGATCCAGGAGCCATCCCCGGTAGGCGCCCGGGCAGCCGCCGAGCCGGCCTCGCCAGACGATGAAACGGGAAGCGGCGCTCATTCATCTTCGCAAAAAAGGTGAAACGGAATTATGCCAAAGACGGCGCGGCGCGCTGAACGTTCAGCCACGGGTGAGCACGGATATCCACGAATGGGAAAACAACCTCACCCGCATCGCTAAAAATCCGCGCCCATGGGTGGTCCGCCGTAGGGTGTGTAGAGCGCAGCGAAACGCACCGAACGGCATTATACGGTGCGCCGCGGCGCGTCCTGCGCCGCACCCCATCCCCCTCCCGGCCTCCCCCTTGAAGGGGGAGGTGGACTCGGATGGCGGCCTCCCCCTTGAAGGGGGAGGATGACAGGGGCATGCCGGGCCGTGGACGGATTGGGGTGGGGATGGGCTCCCTCCCCTTCAAGGGGGCGGAGCGGGGGTTTCGCAGAGCACAGCTCTGCGCCCGCGGAGCCGGCCCGGCCTGCCTGCCGGGCCGTGGACGGGCTGGGGTGGGGATGGGCTCCCTCCCCTTCAAGGGGAGGGTTAGGGAGGGGATGGGTGCCCTCCCACGCGCCCGTGGGCAGCTTGAAAGGTAGCCCATGGATCTTGTTTGCATGGGTGTTAAGGCGAGGCATGGGAGGACAGGTTACAACCCCATGTGAATTTCAATAAATCTTTTGCTTTATTCGCGAACATCCGTGTCCATTCGTAGCCAAACTAGGTCGGTTCGATTTTCTCATTTCTTCTTCCGCGCCCGCGGATGCGCCGCGTCGTACACCTTGGCCAGATGCTGGAAGTCGAGGTGGGTATACACCTGGGTCGTGGAAATGCTCGCGTGGCCCAGCATTTCCTGCACCGCCCGCAGGTCGCCGCTCGACTGGAGCAGATGGGAGGCGAACGAGTGGCGCAACACGTGGGGATGAACGTTGGCCGCGATTTCCTGGCGCCTGGCCCAGCCCTTGAGCCTGGCCTGGATCGCCCGCGGGCTCAGGCGGGCGCCGGTGCGGGCGAGGAAGAGCGCCGCCTGCCGGGCTCCGGCGAAGCGGCCGCGCACTGCGAGCCACGCCTGCAGCGCCTCCAGGGCGCAGCGCCCCACCGGCACCACCCGGGTCTTCGCTCCCTTGCCGGTCACGCGGACCGTACCGTCGGCGAGATTCACGTCGTCCACGGTGAGGCCCGCCAGCTCCGCGAGCCGCAGCCCCGAGGAGTAGAACAGCTCGAACGCCGCTTTGTCCCGCAGGGCCAGGGGGTCCTGGGCCTGGAACGCCAGGAGCCTCGCCGCCTGGTCCGGGGAAAGCGCCTCGGGCAGCGTTCGCTTCACCCGGGGCGAGCGCACGCCCAGGCAGGGGTTGGCGCCGAAGCCGTGATCCCGGGCCAGGTAGTTGAAAAAGGTGCGCCACGCCGACAGGGCCCGGGCCAGGCTGCGGCCCGAAAGGCCCCGGGCATGGAGGGTGGCGACGAAGCGGCGGATGTGGTGGGCATCCAGCCCGGAGAGGGGCGTGGTTTTGGCCAGCTCGAGCAGCAGGTCCACGTCCCGCCCATAGCTCTTCACGGTATGGGGGCTCAAGCGCCGCTCCATAGCCAGGTGGGCCAGGAACCCCTGGCGCAGGGCCTCCGGGCCGGGTCGTGGGCGCTCGCTCACCACAATCCCTGGCCTGGATGCCTCAAGAGGAAGCGTTGAACCGGGCCACCGCGGCCCCCGCCAGCTCTCCCAACCGGGCCAGGTAGACCGTTCCCATTTCCGGGTAGAAGCGCCGTGCATCCTCGCTCGCCAGCACCAGGAGCCCCAGGGTGCGCCCGTAACGGATGGGCACCAGGGCAAAGGAGCGCAGTCGAGCCGCCGCTTCGCCGAACCAGGCGAGGGGCTCCGGCGGAAGATGGCCGCCGCAATGGCCTTGGGTCAACCCCTCGGCGAGAGCGTGCACGTCGGCGCTCACCGGGGCGAGCTCCGGCAGGTCCAGGGAATCCGCTTCCACACCCCAGACCCGCATCGCTACATGGGGCACGCCGAAATCCTCCCGCAGGTTGAAGGCGAGGACGTAGAGCGCCGAAGCCAGGTCCCGCGCCGCCATCAAGCCCAGGCTCAGGCGATGCATCTTCTCCCCGATGGCATCGTTTTCCTCACCGAAGCCGATCAGCTCCCGCAACTTTTCTTCCAGCAGCTTGTTCTTCTCCCGCAGGGCGAGCATCTGGCGTTCCGACAGGGGGATGGCGCGGCCGCCGTGGGGATGAGGCACGTAGATTTCCGCCATCTGCTCGGCATAGCGCTCGAAGAACTCCGGATGGTCCTGGAGATAGCGCGCCACGTCGTCGGGATTCATGGGCATCATGGATTTCGTTCTCCCCATTATCGATCTATTCGATCTCGATCACGCCTTCGAACACGGTCTGCGCCGGCCCGGTCATCCACACCGGCCGGCCCTCCCCTTCCCAGCGGACGGTGAGCCGTCCTCCCCGGGTGCTCACCTCGACCTCGGGATCGAGCCGCCCCCGCTGGATGCCGGCCACCACTGCCGCGCACGCCCCGGTGCCGCAGGCCAGGGTCTCCCCCGCCCCCCGCTCGTAGACCCGAAGGCGGATGTGCCGCCGGTCCAGCACCTGCATGTAGCCGGCGTTCACCCGCTCGGGAAAACGGGGATGGCACTCGATCAGCGGGCCTTCCCGCTCCACCGGCGCCGCGTCCACGTCCTCCACGATCTGCACCGCGTGGGGATTGCCCATGGAGAGGACGCTCACTTCCCGCACCGCGCCGTCCACTTCCAGGGAATAGGTGAGGGCGCGGCTCTCGGCCAGGAAGGGGACGTCCCGGGGCTCGAAGCGGGGGACGCCCATGTCCACCGTCACCTGGCCGTCGGCTTCCAGCCGGGGCACGATCACCCCCGAGCGGGTCTCCACCCGGATCTCCCGCTTGGCGGTCAGGCCCTTCTCGTGCACGAAGCGCACGAAGCAGCGGGCGCCGTTGCCGCACTGTTCCACTTCGCTTCCGTCGGCGTTGAAGATCCGGTAGCGGAAGTCCACGTCCGGCCGGGACGGCGGTTCCACCAGGAGGACCTGGTCGCAGCCCACGCCGTAGTGCCGGTCGGCCAGGCGCCGCAACTGATCCCGGGTGAGAACGATGGATTGGCGCATTCCGTCCAGCACGACGAAGTCGTTGCCCAACCCCTGCATTTTGGTGAAGGGAAGCCGCATGAGCCTCAGCCGGGCGCAGCGCCCCAGGCGAGGAGGTGGCGGTCGCTCACCACTTCCACGCGAAAGCCACCGAGCCCCGCCCCGGTAAGCTGCTTCTCCACTTCTTCCGGGCGATAGGCGGCCCGCAGGGAATTGCGAAAGTCCCGGCGCAGGACTTCGGGGGCGCCGGCGGTGTAGGTCGCCACCAGGCGCTCCAGCTCGGCTTCGCTTCCGGGCCGCAGCAGGTCCATCACCAGCACCGCCGCCCCTGGCCGGGCCGCCTGGCGCACCGCCGCCCAAAGGGCCTGGGGATCGGCCAGGTGGTGCAGGAGGCTGTTGCTGATGACGGCATCGAACCCCCCGGGAAGCGCCCGCGCGGGCAGCCGCAGGCGGGCGAAGCGGATGCGCCCCCCGAGGCCCGCCCGCTCCACCGCCTCCCGCGCCAGGACGAGCATGGCCTGCGCCCCGTCCACGCCCAGGATGTCCGTCCCTGGATAGGCCCGGGCGAAGCGCAGGGTCACGTCCGCCGGGCCGCAGCCCAGGTCCACCACCTTTCCGCCGGCGAAGGCGGGAAAGCGGTGGCGGAAATGTTCCACGAAGGCCTGATGGGGCTCAGAGAAATCCGCTTCGGCGTAGGCCCGAGCCTGGGCGGGATCGTCCATCAGCTCCGGCTCGGGAACGCGCTCCATTATCATCCAGGGGGCTGCGGGCATCGCAGCGGAGTTCGTGATCATCGAACCGCTATTCTACTCCTCGGCACTCGCTCCCTCTTGAGCGCCGCTCGACCGGTTGACAAGCGTTTCATTGCCAGGTCCGATCCCCTCACGGCAAGGTGGCGCAAAGGGCCTCAATACACCGGCGGCTCACCTGGCGGCCGGGTCTTGAAGCGCTTGTGGAGCCAGAAGTATTGCTCCGGCATCTCCAGCACCCGCTCCTCGATGAAGGCGTTCATGCGCCGGGTGTCCGCCTCCACGCTTTCTCCGGGGAAGTCCTCCCACGGGGGATAGACCTGGATGCGGTAGCCGCGCCCGCGGGGAAGTTGCCGGGTGACCACGGGCAGTACCTTGGCGCCGGTCAGGCGGGCGAGCCGGGAGAGCCCCGTGATGGTGGCGGCGGGAACGCCGAAGAAGGGCACGAAGATGGCGTCCCGCGCCCCGTAGTCCTGGTCCGGCAGATAGTACAAGGGCAGCCCCTGGCGGATCGCGGCGACCAGCCCCCGGATGCCGTCTCGGCGCGACACCAGGGTGACCGGCTCGAACCGGGTGCGGGCGCGCCGCAGCAGCCGGTCGATGTACGGATTGCTCTGGGTGCGGTACATGGCGCAGGCGGGCCAGTCGGCCGCCAGTCGCACGGCCCCCAGGTCCAGCCCCACGAAATGGGGCACCAGCAGGATGACCGGCTGCCCCTGGATCGCGTACCAGTGCTCCACCCCCTCCAGGGTCACCAGTTGCTTGAGCCGGGCCTTCGATCCCCACCAGGCGATGCCTTCCGCCAGCGCCGCCCTCCCCAACGCCTGGAAGTGGCGCCGGGCGAGCCGCTCCCGTTCCGCCTCCGGCATGGACGGAAAGCACAGCCGCAGGTTGGTGAGGGTCACCCGCCGGCGGGCGCCGGCCAGGCGATAGGCGAGGCGGCCCAGGCCGCCGCCCAGGGCCGCCAGCAGCGGCAGGGGCAGAAAGTGGAGCAGCCACAGGGCGGCAACGCCCAGCCGGGCCCCCATGGCGGCTAACCCGCTCCCCACCCTGCCCCATCGGCGGAGGAAAATGGGCGCAAGAGGAGCGGGCCCGGCAGCCGCCTCGGATTAGCGTCCGCCACGGGTGATGCCCCGCTTCGACTCCCGGATGAACCGGACCAGCTCCGCCACCATGGGCGAGGAGGATTCCCCGAGGGCCGCCAGGGCCTGCTCCAGCAGGAGGCCGGAGAGGAAGAGCGTCCGGTAGGCGCGCTTGAGTTCCCGGATGTCCTCCTCGGCGACCCCGGCCCGCTTGAGCCCCACCAGGTTCAACCCCCGGGCCCGGGCGGGTGAGCCCTCGGTGATGACGAAGGGCAGGGCGTCCTGGGAGATGCGGGCGAGCCCTCCCAGCATGGCGAGCCGCCCCACCCGGCAGAACTGGTGGATCGCCACGTGGCCGGAAACGAAGGCCCGATCGCCCACGGTGACGAACCCCGCCACCAGGGCCCCGTTGGCCACGATCACCTGGTTCCCGAGCTGGCAGTCGTGGCCCACGTGGCTTCCCGCCATGAGGAAGCAGCCGTCGCCGATGCGGGTGACGGCCCCCTCGGTGCTGCCCCGGTGCACCGTGACCCCTTCCCGCAGGACGTTGCCTTCGCCGATGACCACGGCGCTGGGCCAGCCCTTGAACTTGAAGTCCTGGGGTTCGCCGCCGATGACCGCGTGCTCGCCGATGCGGTTGCGGGGTCCCAGGCGGGTGTAGCGCTTCACCACCGCGTGGGCGCCGATGGAGCAGCCCTCGCCGATCTCCGTGTCCTCCTCGATCACGGCGTAAGGGCCCACTTCCACGCCGGGCGCGAGGCGCGCCCCCGGCGCGACCAGAGCGGTGGGGTGGATCGCTAGGCCGGACATTTCACGAGGGCCTCGGGAGGATGGTGCGGGGCCGGGCGAGGGAGGTTCCCCGCAGCCGACGAAGCCCGTGGCAGAGCCCACGGGCGAGGAGCGCAAGCGAAAGATGGCCCCCCGCCCCCGCCAGGACCCGAGGAGCTCTGCGGGGCAAATTGAGCATGGGCATCCCCCCAACCAAGGCGCTGATCTCTTTGCACCTTGGCCTGATTTTAGGGGCGTCTTCGTGAAATGTCCGGGCTAGGCTCACCTCCTCACCCCGCGGCCGCCAACACCGTCTCGCACACCCGGTCCACCTGCTGCGCAGCGAGGTAGGGATGCATAGGAAGGGAAAGCACCTCCTGGGCCGCCGCCTCGGTGTGGGGCAGGCGCAGGTCCCCGCAGACCGCCTGGTAGACCTCCTGGTGATGGAGCGGAATCGGGTAATAGATGGCGCTGGCGATGCCTGCCTGGGTCAGAGCCTCCCGGACGGCGTCGCGCCGAGGGCTCCGCACCGTGTACTGGTGATAGACGTGGCGGCCGTAGCCCGCCTCGGCCGGCGGGGCGACGGGGCTGCCTTTGAGCCGCGCCGTGTAGCGCGCCGCCGCCTCCCGGCGCCGGGCGTTGAGCCGCTCGATGCGCTTGAGCTTCACCCGCAGAATGGCCGCCTGCAGCTCGTCCAGGCGGCTGTTGTAGCCGAGCACGCAGTGGTGGTAGCGCACCCGGCTGCCGTGGTCCCGCAGCACCCGCACCTGCTCGGCGAGGGCGTCGTCGTCGGTCACCACCATGCCCCCGTCCCCGTAGGCCCCCAGGTTCTTGCTGGGATAGAAGGAGAAGCAGCCCGCGTCCCCCAGGGCGCCCGTCTTACGGCCCCGGTAGTCGGCGCCGAAGGACTGGGCGCAGTCCTCGATCACCTTGAGTCCCCGGCGGCGCGCCAGGGCCAGAATCGGCTCCATGTCCGCCGCCTGGCCGTAGAGATGCACCGGCAGGATGGCCCGGGTGCGTTCGGTCACCGCCGCCTCCAGCGCTTCGGGGTCCAGGTTGAACGTCCGGGGATCGATGTCCACGAACACGGGGCGAGCGCCGATGTAGGAAATCGCCTCCGCGGTGGCAATGAAGGTGAAGGCGCTGGTGATCACCTCGTCGCCGCATTGCACGCCGGCCGAGCGCAGGGCGAGATGGAGGGCATCGGTGCCGGAAGCCACCGCGACGGCGTGCTTAACTCCCAGATAGGCCGCCACCTCCCGCTCCAAGGCCTGGACCTGGGGGCCCAGGATGAAATGGCTGGAGGCGAGCACCGCGCCCACCGCCCGCTCGATCTCGCCGCCGAGCTCCCGATATTCCGCCTTCAGGTCCACCATGGGGATATTCATCTGTCATCCCTTCGCGAGCCATTCGGTCGCGGCGCTTCGCCGGTCGCGCCGATTCATGGCCTGGGTGATGGCCAGCGCCACCTCCAGCGCCCGCCGGCCCTCCGCCCCGCCCACCGCGGGCCGGCGGCCCTCCCGCACGCAGGCGACGAAATCCCGGATCTCGGCGGCGAGGGGATCGGGCTTCTCGAACCGCCGCTCTTCCACCCGGATGGGAAGTCCCCCTTCTGCCGCCCCGCCCCCCGGCTCCCGGCGGGCCACGGTCAAGCGGTGCTCCAGGGTGTCCACCGTGACGTAGGCGTCGGGCTGAAAAACCCGCAGCTTGCGCATGGCCTTCTGGGACACCCGGCTGGCGGTGACGTTGGCCACGCAGCCGTTCTCGAATTCGATGCGGGCGTTGCCGATGTCGATCTCGTCGGTGAGCACCGGGGCGCCGGAGGCGCGCACCTCCGCCACCGGGCTCGCCACCAGATCGAGGATCAAGTCGATGTCGTGAATCATGAGGTCCAGGGTCACCGCCACGTCGGTCCCCCGGGGCTTGAACGGGGCGAGGCGATGGGATTCGATGAACACGGGCTCGCGAACGATCTCCCGCGCCGAGAGGAACGCCGGGTTGAACCGCTCCAGGTGCCCTACCTGGAAGGTGAGGCCGCGGCGTTCGGCGAGCTCCTGCAACGCCTGGGCCTGGGCCAGCGTTTGCGTCACCGGCTTCTCCACCAGCACGTGCACCCCCGCCTCCAGGCAGGCCCGGGCCACGTCGAAGTGGCGCTCCGTGGGCACCACGATGGAGGCGAGATGGATCTCCCCGGCGAGGAGCGCCCGGAAATCGTCGACGGGCCGGGTGCCCAGCTCGGCGGCCACCTGCCTCGCCCGTTCCGGATCGGCGTCCGCCACGGCCGCCAGGGCCACGCCGTCCAGGGCCGCGTACTTCTGGGCGTGCAGGCGCCCCAGGTAGCCCACGCCGATCACGGCCGCCCGCAAAGCGCTTGCTCCTTTATTCACCCTCCCCGTCCTTTTCTCCTTGGGCGGGTGGCGGCGCCACCCCAGCGGGGACCTTGTAGCGGTTGTAGCTCCACAGGTATTGCTCGGGGCATTGCCTCACCAGGGCCTCCACCGCGGCGTTCAACGCTTCCGCCGCCTGGACCGGATCCGCCGGCAGCCGTGGCAAGGGGGTCAAGCTCAGGCGGTAGCCCGCCCCCCTGGGCAGTCGCCGGGCGAACACCATCAGCACCGGGGCCCCCGTGCCCTCCGCCAACCGCCCCACCAGGGTCATGGTATAGGCGGGACGGCCGAAAAACCGCGCCCACACGCCGTCGCCCCGGCCGGGGGCCTGGTCGGGCAGCACGCCGATCGCTTCGCCCCGCTTAAGCGCCTTGAGGAGCTGGCGCACGCCTCGCAGGTCGGTGGTGGCGAGCTTCGCCCGGCCGCGGCTGCGCCCGGCGATCATCAGGGGTTCGAGCCAGCGCACTCGAGGTGGCCGGTACAGGATGGTCATGGGCAGCCGCCGGGAGAGGTAGAGCCCCGCGATCTCGAAGCAGCCCAGGTGGGGCGTGAGCAGGATCAGCCCGCGCTTCGCCGCCAGAGCCGCTTCCACGTGCTCCCAGCCCCGGCACTCCCGCACCAAGGCGTCCGCCCGCCGGGGATCGCCGAACCACACCTTGGGAAGCTCCGCCACCGCCTTGCCGGTTTCCGCCACCGTGCGGCGCAAAAGCCGGCGGTAGCCCCGGGGCTCGGGGCACACGCCGCTCGCCTTCAGGTTCTCCCGCAAACGCCTGGCATAGCGAGGCGAGGACAGGTACACGCCCCGCCCAAGCACGCCGCCGATGGCATGGAGCCAGCTCAAGGGGAGGTAGGCCGCCCAGCCCAACAGGGGTTTCAGCATGGGCTCGCCGTTCAACTCGGAGGGGGTATCTGCTATCCTATTGACCTTTTTCGGGCCCTGGCTAGAACCCTTGCCGCAGAGAACGATGAACGAATTTCTTTTTACTTCCGAATCCGTGTCGGAAGGCCATCCCGACAAGATGGCCGACCAGATCTCCGACGCTGTGCTGGACGCTATCTTAGCGCAGGACCCGAACGCCCGGGTAGCGTGCGAGACCATGACGGCCACCGGCCTGGTGGTCATGTCCGGTGAGATCACCACCCGGGCGGTGGTGGACTACAACCAGATCGCCCGCGGCGTGGTCAAGCGCATCGGCTATGACAGCTCGGAGATCGGTTTCGACTACCAAACCTGCGCGGTGCTCACCGCCTTCAACCGGCAGTCGCCCGACATCGCCCGGGGGGTGGACCGGGACAAGGACCAGGAGCTGGACCAGGGCGCCGGGGACCAGGGCCTCATGTTCGGCTTCGCCTGCGACGAGACGCCCCAGTTGATGCCGGTGCCCATTTTCTACGCCCACCGGCTCATGCAGCGCCAGGCGGAGCTGCGCAAGGACGGGCGCCTGCCGTGGCTGCGGCCCGACGCCAAGTCCCAGGTCTCCGTGCGCTACGTGAACGGGCGCCCAGTGCACATCGAGACGGTGGTGATCTCCACCCAGCATGCCCCCGACATCTCCCACGCCGCCATCACCGAGGCGGTGGTGGAGGAGATCGTCAAGCCCGTGCTGCCCAAGGAACTGATCAACGCCGACACCCGCTACCTGGTGAATCCAACCGGCCGCTTCGTGGTGGGTGGCCCCATGGGCGACTGCGGCCTCACGGGTCGCAAGATCATCGTGGATACCTACGGCGGTTATGCCCGCCACGGGGGAGGCGCCTTCTCCGGCAAGGACCCGTCCAAGGTGGACCGCTCGGGCGCCTACGCCATGCGCTACGTGGCCAAGAACCTCGTGGCGGCGGGGCTCGCCAGCAAGTGCGAGGTCCAGATAGCCTACGCCATCGGGGTGGCGAAACCCGTGTCCCTCATGGTGAACACCTTCGGCACCGGCCGCATCTCCGACGAGCGGATCGTGCAGTTGATCGAGCGGCATTTCGATCTGCGGCCCCGGGCCATCATCCAGACCCTGGACCTGCTGCGGCCGATCTACACCCGCACCGCGACTTACGGCCATTTCGGCCGGGACGAGCCGGAATTCACCTGGGAGGCGACCGACAAGGCGGAAGCCCTGCGGGCCGACGCGGGGATCAAAGCGCCCGCCGTGGCCTGAGCGGGTTCCGTCCGGCGCCGACGTTGCGCTATACTTGCATCCACTGAGGAGCGCTGCGACCCGACCACCCAAAGGACGCCGCGGCATCGTGTATTGGTGAGGGGTGTTGTCCTTTTGGTGGTCGGGCCAGGCTCAGGGAAATCAACGGCGCTCGCATCTCGATGAGGTGCGAGCGCTTTTCTTTTTCTGCGGAGAGAAACCCATGAGCGCGGTTCCCCATTCCGACTTCACCGACTTCCAAGTGGCCGACCTCAAGCTTGCCGACTGGGGGCGTAAGGAGATCGCCATCGCCGAGAGCGAGATGCCCGCCCTCATGGCGATCCGGGAGGAATACGCGGGGCAGCAGCCCCTGCGCGGCGCCCGCATCGCCGGGTCACTGCACATGACCGTCCAGACGGCGGTGCTGATCGAGACCCTCAAGGCCCTGGGGGCGGAAGTGCGCTGGGCCTCCTGCAACATCTTCTCCACCCAGGATCACGCCGCCGCGGCCATCGCCGCCGGCGGCACGCCGGTGTTCGCCTACAAGGGGGAGAGCCTGGACGAGTATTGGGAATTCACCCATCGCATCTTCGAGTGGGGGGACGGGGGCACTCCCAACATGATCCTGGACGACGGGGGCGACGCGACCCTGCTGGTGCACCTGGGGGTGGCGGCGGAAAAGGACCCGTCGGTACTCGCCGATCCCAAGAGCGAGGAAGAGCGGGCCCTCTATAGCGCCATCAAGAAGCGCTTGGCGGCCAAGCCCGGCTGGTACGCCACCCTCGCCCGCAACATCAAGGGGGTGACCGAAGAGACCACCACGGGCGTGCACCGGCTATACCAGATGCAGAAGGAGGGGCGGCTGCTGTTTCCGGCCATCAACGTCAACGACTCGGTGACCAAGAGCAAGTTCGACAACGTCTACGGCTGCCGCGAATCGCTGGTGGACGGCTTGAAGCGGGCCACCGACGTGATGATCGCGGGCAAGGTGGCGGTGGTGTGCGGCTTCGGCGAGGTGGGCAAGGGCAGCGCCCAGGCGCTGCGGGGCCTGCAAGCCCAGGTGTGGGTGACCGAGATCGATCCCATCTGCGCGCTTCAGGCGGCGATGGAAGGCTACCGCGTGGTGACGATGGACTACGCGGCGGACAAGGCCGACATCTTCGTCACCGCCACCGGCAACGTGAACGTGATCACCCACGAACACATGCGGCGCATGAAGCACAACGCGATCGTCGCCAACATCGGCCACTTCGACAACGAGATCGACGTGGCCAGCCTGCGCCAGTATCCGTGGGAGAACATCAAGCCCCAGGTGGACCACGTGATTTTCCCCGACGGCAAGCGCATCATCCTGCTGGCCGAGGGGCGGCTGGTGAACCTGGGCTGCGCCACCGGCCATCCCTCCTACGTGATGAGCTCCTCCTTCGCCAACCAGGTGCTGGCCCAGATCGAGCTCTACACCAACACCCACCGCTACCCGGTGGGCGTCTATATGCTGCCCAAGCGGCTCGACGAGAAGGTGGCCCGGCTGCAGCTCAAGAAGCTGGACGCCCAGCTCACCGAGCTGACCGATGAGCAGGCCCGCTACATCGGCGTGCCAAAGGAGGGCCCCTACAAACCCGACCATTACCGCTACTGAGCATGGACCTTTGCCTGAAGCTCCTCGACCCCCGCGAGCGCGTCTTTCTCTACGGAACGACGCCTCCCCGGGAAGACTCACCCGAGGAGGTGGTGCGCACCGCCGCGTCCCGGCTGCACGAACGGATCAAGGGCCTGCCCCTGGACGGCTTGGTGGTCTACGACATCCAGGACGAGAGCGGACGCACGCCGGTGCCGCGGCCGTTTCCGTTCCAGCGCACCATCGATTCGCGCATCTATTCCAACCGGCTCTCCTCGCTCACGGGGCTGCCCGTGGTCACCTACAAGTGCATCGGCCAGATGAGCGAGCCCGAATGGCGGGCCTGGCTGGACGAGACCGCCCGCGTCCATCGCGTATCCTACTTGTCCGTCGTGGGCCGCGCCACCTCCCGAAGTGCCGCCGGCGACGCCATCTCGCTGCTGCGGGCCATCGAGCTGGCCACGGCGCATCCCGCGGACCTCACCCTCGGCTGCGTCGCCATCGCCGAGCGCCACGCCGAGCGGCACGGGGGACTGGCCAGCGAAAGCCAGCGCATGCTGGCCAAGGCGCGAAGCGGCTGCCGCTTCTTCATCTCCCAGGCGGTCTATCACGCCGAGCCCACAGTGCGCATGCTTGCCGACTACGCCCGGGAATGCCGGGAATCCGGGACCGAGCCCCGGCGCGTGATCCTGACTTTCACGCCCTGCGGCCGGGAAAAGACCATGAACTTCATCAAATGGCTCGGGATCGCGGTGCCGGAGGAAACTGAACGGGCCATCCTCACGGCCTCCCAGCCCCTCGCCAAATCCATCGAGATCTGCCGGGACAACCTGCGGGAGATCCTCTCCCACGAGTCCTACGCCCACCTGCCCATCGGGATCAACGTGGAGAGCGTATCCATCAACAAGGACGAGATCGACGCCTCCATCGACCTGTTCCACGCCCTGGCCGAGGTGCTGGAGAAGCACCGCCCGAGGCGCACTTCGACCGCGTGAGCCGTTGACTCATCCGGAAGTACTTTGATCAAGATCAAATCGTCGACGCGGAAAAAGGAATAACTTGCTCTCTGACAGAACGCAGGAGGGATGTTTCCATGGGGAGCCGCGTTTCGAAGCTTCTCGGCTGGGCCACCCCCTTGTTCCCGGCTTTCGACTGGGCGACTTTGGCGGTGCGGCTGGGCCACGAAAGGGGCGCCTGCCTCATGCGCCGGCAAGGGCGTTGCCCCGGCCGGGATAGGTGCCACGACTGCCCCTGGGCGGAAGGCGTTTCCCGCCCCAACGGATCCCGCTGACGGCCACTCCCGCCGTCAGGCACGCCCGCGCGGCCGCCCGATAGGGCGTTCGCCGTGGGGCGTCCGTTTCCATCGGCAACACACCCTACTTCTCCCACGTTTCCTTAAGGAACTCCGCCCTCCCCTACCCGGCCTTTTCCCGCCGTGCGAGAAAAGCTTTTCCTTGGGCAACAAGCACATGCCATCGATTCGGGGAACATGGCATGCGAAATGCTGGGTTGCTGGACGGGGTTTCGGGCCGAAACGGGGAGCGCCTGCCCGCCGTTTCGGCCGTGCCGCCAAAAAAAGCTGCAAAGACAACAGGTTGTCCTGCGGGGCAGGACAGCGAGTGGCCACCTAGAGGAGGACAGTCCATGCCGAAACGCTCTGGCGTCGTTTCCGACCCTCGCGCTCCGGGCGCGGTCTCTGAACGAGATATCGTCCCCCGGTCCCCCAGCCGGCGGGACTTCATTCGGGGAAGCCTGGCCTTCGCCGGGGGCGCTCTGGCGACCGGCGGCGCGATGGTCGCCGGCACGGGCATCGCCCGGGCCGCCGCCCTTCCCGTCCCCCCGAGCAACCAGTCCATGGGGCGGCCCATCCCCCAGCAGATGTACGGGATGCCCTCGAAATACGAGGCTCACGTATTCCGCGAGCGCAGCTCCGTGTTCAAGAACCGGCAGAACTTCTCCGACTGGAGCATGACGCCGCTGCAGCATCAGACCGGGATCATCACCCCCAACGGCCTCAACTTCGAGCGCCACCACGCGGGAACGCCCGACATCGATCCGGCCACCCACCGCCTGGTGATCCACGGCATGGTGAAGCAGCCCCTGGTCTTCACCATGGAGGACATCACCCGCTACCCCTCGGTGTCCAAGTTCTATTTCCTGGAGTGCTCGGGCAACACGCTCACCGACTGGACCAAGGCCGCCTCCCCCACGGTCCAGCAGAGCCATGGGCTGCTCTCCTGTACCCAGTGGACCGGCATCCCCGTGTCCTGGCTCCTGGACGAAGCGGGGCTCCTGCCCGGGGCCAAGTGGGTAGCGTTCGAGGGCGCCGACGGCTCGGCCCACACCCGCAGCATTCCCATAGAAAAAGTGCTGGACGACTGCCTCCTGGTCTACGGCCAAGGGGGCGAGATGCTGCGCCCCGAGCAGGGCTATCCCCTGCGCCTCTTCATCCCGGGCTGGGAGGGCAACGTGTCGGTCAAGTGGCTGCGCCGCATCAAGGTGGGCGATCAGCCGTGGCATTTCCGCAGCGAAACGGCCCGCTACACCGACCCGATGCCCGGCGGCAAGTGGCGCCAGTTCAGCTTCGTGATGGAATGCAAATCCGTCATCACTAATCCTTCGGGCGGGATGAAGCTAAAAGGGCCCGGCCTGTACGAGATCCTGGGCTTCGCCTGGTCCGGGCGCGGAAAGATCACGGCGGTAGACGTCACCGTCGATGGCGGCCGGAACTGGCAGGAAGCCCAACTGGAGGAGCCCGTCTTCGACAAGTGCCTCACCCGCTTCCGCTTCCGCTGGAAGTGGGACGGCTCGCCCGCCGTTATCGCCAGCCGGGCGGTGGACTCCACCGGCTACGTGCAACCGACGGTGGAGCAGATCGGCAAAGTCCGGGCGTTGACCGGCTTCGTGCAGCACCACAACGGGATCTTTCCGTGGGCCATTAACAGCGCAGGGGAGGTGAAAAATGCGGTCGCGTAACCTGGTTCTGGCGATGGCGGCCGCGTTGGCGGCGGCGAGCTGCGCCACCGTGGAACATATGAAGGCATCCATGAGCGCGGCCAAGCCGGCGGTGGCATATGGCAAGCCCATCAGCCTGGCGGAGATCGCGTCATGGGATATCGACATCCGCACCCCGGACGGCAAGGGGCTGCCCCCCGGCAGCGGCACGGTGGCCCAGGGCAAGCAGGTCTACGAGGCGAAGTGCGCGGCGTGTCATGGCGCGGATGCCAAGGGCGGGCCTCAGTACGGCACGATGGTAGGGGGCATCAACTCCTTCACCACCAACCAGCGGGTGCTCACGCCCGGGAGCATGTACCCCTACGCGCCGATCCTTTTCGACTACATTCGCCGGGCAATGCCCATGGATCGGCCGCAGTCGCTCACCAGTGACGAGGTCTACGCGGTTTCGGCCTACATTCTTTACTTAAACGGCCTGATCCCGGAAAACTTCGTCATGAACGCCCAGACCATGCCCACGATCCAGATGCCTAACCGTAACGGCTTTATTCTGGATGATCGGCCGGACGTGAAAAACGAGCGCTGCATGCGGGACTGCAAGCCGATCCGCAGCTAGAGACCGGGGGACGGGCGACCAATGCAGACTCAGGCGACGCAAAAGGTTTATACGGAGGACGAGGCCCGGGTCCGGCTAGCCACGGAATTGCCGTTCTGGTACGTGGAGGACGGTCACATCTGCCGCCGCTATCGGGCGAGCGGCTGGAAGGCAGGCCTGATGGTGGTAAACGCCATCGGCCACTTGGCTGAGGCGGCTTGGCACCATCCGGAAGTGTGCCTCGCCTACGGGACGGTGACGGTGCGGCTGTCGACCCACAAGGCGGGGGGCCTCACCGAAAAGGATTTCGCCCTGGCGAGAAAGATCGAAGAGGTGGTGCACTGGGAGCCCGCCCGAGAGTGCGGTGCGCTGCGCGGCACGCCCAATCACGAGCCCCGATTCAAGTACATCGACTACGACCGGCTGGATCCGGCGGCGTGAAGAGGACTTTCCCGCACCCTCGAAAATATTGATGAGGTAACGGCTTCCTCCTCCCTGTCGTGAGGCTTCGGCCGGGAACGCGTTCCCGGCCTCTTTTTGCTCGCGGTGCCCCGGCGGAGGGAGCGTGTGTATAATGTAAGCGATTGCATCCAAAAAAAGCCCGTCTCGGTCGCGCGCCCGGCGCGACGCCGAGGAAGCGGACCCGACGGCCCGAGGAGGATGAAAGGGTGGCGCAGCGACCGGGGTACGACCCGCGGGGGATTTTGCTCTGCGGGAGCCTGATCCTCATGCTGGCGCTGGGCATACGCCAGTCCTTCGGCCTGTACCTGCCACCCATGACCCTGGATCTCGGTTGGGGGCGGGAGACCTTCGCCTTTGCCATCGCCTTGCAGAACCTGGTGTGGGGCCTGGCCCAGCCCTTCGCCGGCGCCATTGCCGACCGCTACGGCGCAGGCCGGGTGCTCGCGGTCGGCGGCGCCTGTTACGCGGGGGGCCTTGCTCTCATGGCCTTGGCCACCAGCGGCGCGGAATTCGCGTTGACCGCGGGCCTCCTGGTGGGCCTGGGTCTTTCGGGCACGAGCTTCGGCGTGGTGATGGGGGTGGTGGGCCGCGCCTTCGACGACCGGTCCCGCTCCGCCGCCCTGGGGATCGTGGGGGCGGGGGGTTCCTTCGGCCAGTTCGTGATGCTCCCCTACGGCCAGTTTCTGATCGAAAGCCTGGGCTGGCAGTGGGCGCTCGCGGTCATGGCCCTCTCCTCGGCCCTGATCGTGCCCCTGGCCGCCGCCCTGGCCGGGCGCCCGGCGGGATTCGGCGCCGGCGGCGCATTGAACTTCTCCCAGGCGCTGGCGGAAGCCCGCGGCCACCGGGGATTCTGGTACCTCACCCTGTCTTTCCTGGTGTGCGGCTTTCAGACCCTCTTCATCATGCTGCACCTTCCGGCTTATCTCCTGGACCGGGGCATGACGGCGGCGACGGGCATGACGGCCCTGGCCCTCGTGGGGGCGCTCAACATCCTGGGGTCCTACGCCTTCGGCGTGCTGGGCAACCGCCGCAGCAAGAAAAACCTTCTCGCCACGATCTACCTGGTCCGGGCGGCGACCATCGGCGTTTTCCTGCTGGTGCCCGTCACGGCCCTGTCGGTCTACGTTTTCGCCGCCGTGATGGGTTTCACCTGGCTCGGCACCGTGCCCCTCACCAACGGGCTGGTGGCCCAGATCTTCGGCGTCAATTTCCTGTCCACTTTATTCGGCATCGCTTTCCTAGGTCATCAGGTAGGCAGCTTCCTGGGCGCCTGGTACGGGGGCTACATTTTCGATCTCACCGGCTCGTACCAGGCGGTGTGGCTGTTCGCGATCGGGCTGAGCCTGGTGGCGGCGGGCCTGTGCTGGCCCATCGACGAGCGGCGCATTGAGCGGGCGCGGGCCCCGGCGGAGGCATAGGCAGATGTCCCGGCCGAAGACTTCGGACGAGCACCGAAGCGGCAAGGCCCCCGCTTCCCAGGAGCGCCGGATGCCAAAGACCGAGCCCATTTTCCACCACGCCCTGTTCCCGGTGCTGCACGCCCTGCCCTGGCCGGCCGTGCTCCTGGACGAGGAAGGTCGGATCGTGTGCGCCAACGCCGAAATGCAGCGGCGGGGCCTGCGCCTCGATCCCCAGGCGCCCCCCCTGCTGCAGGAGGCGCTTCCCGACTACGCCGCGGCCCTGCGCGGCGGCATGGAAGAAGCCCAGGAGGCGCTGGTCACCCGCCAGGCGCAAGGCAAGGAGACGGTGGAGCGGGTGTGGCTGCGCCCCATCGCCAGCGGCGCGGTGCTGATCGTCACCGACGAGACGCGCCTTGCCGAGCTGGAGACCGAGCACGCCCAGACCGTGCGGCTCGCCTCCCTCGGCTTCATGCTGGCCGGGGTGTGTCACGAGATCAGCAACCCCCTGGCGGCGATCCACTCCATGCTCCAGATCCTCGAGTCCAGCGGCCGGCGCGATCCCGAAGTGCTGGAACAGGGCCTCGCCAGCATCTCGGCCAACGTGCGCCGCATCCTGGAGATCTCGCGCCAGCTTTCCGGCTTTTCCCGGGCCGCCACCGAGCCCCGGCGCCCCGTGGCGGTGGATTCCGTCCTGGAGGAGGCGCTCGCCCTGGTGCGCCACGAGCGCACGTACCGGGAGGTGGCCGTCGAGCACCACAAGGACCCGGCGGCGCTAGTGCGTGCAAACGCGCGAGAGCTGCTGCAGGTGTTCTTCAACGTCTTGGCCAACGCCGTGCAGGCCATGGAAGGGCGCGGGCGCATCCTCATCACCACCCGGCGGTTGGGGAATGAGCAGGTGGAGATCATGATCCAGGACGACGGGCCCGGCATCCGTCCCGAGCACCTCCCGAAGCTCTTCGACCCCTTCTTCAGCACCAAGGCGCGGGGGGAAGGCACCGGGCTCGGGCTTACCATCAGCAACGAGATCGTCCACGAGCACGGCGGCCGCATGCGGGCCGAGAGCACCTATGGCAAGGGCGCCCGGTTCTACATCGAGCTGCCCCTGTGGAGGCGACCGGAATGAACCATTCCAACCTGAAAATCCGCGCCCGCGACGAGCGCATCCTGGTGATCGACGACGACCTGGGCGTCGGCGAGTGCATCCAGTGCATGCTGCGCATCGCCGGCTACGAGAGCGTGTTCGTCACCACCGCCGCGGCGGGCCTGGAACGGGCTCAGAACGAGGCCTTCGACTTGGTGGTGAGCGACCTGCGCCTGCCGGACCGGAGCGGCATCGACGTGATCCGGGCGTTGCGCGAAGCGAGCCAGGACACGCCGGTGATCCTGATGACCAGCTACTCTTCCATCGAGAGCGCCATCGAGGCGCTGCGCACTGGCGCCACCGACTACATCATCAAGCCGTTCAACAACGACGACTTCCTGTACTCGGTGGAACGGGCCCTGGATGAGCAGCGGATGCGCAAAGAGAACGCGATGCTCAAGCGGAGCTTGAAACGCGTCTACTCGAGCCGCCGCATCATCGGGGAAAGCGAGGGCATCTTGCGGGTGCTGGACATGATCCGGCGGGTGGCCGCCTCCGACGCCAACGTGCTGATCGAGGGCGAGAGCGGCACGGGTAAGGAGCTGGTCGCCCAGGCGATCCACTACGCGAGCCCCCGTGCCGAGGGTCCTTTCGTTCCCATCAACTGCGGCGCGATTCCCGCCGACCTCCTGGAGTCGGAACTGTTCGGTCACGCCAAGGGGGCCTACACCGGGGCGGTGGCGGCAGCCGACGGGCTGATCCGGGAGGCGAGCGGCGGAACCCTGTTCCTGGACGAAATCTCGGAACTGGCGCTCAACCTGCAGGTGAAGCTCCTGCGGGTGTTGCAGGAGCGGCAGGTGCGGCCGCTGGGGTCGAAGCACACCTACGCCACCGACGCCCGCTTCCTCGCCGCGAGCAACCGGGACCTGAAGCAGGCCATGGAGCAAGGCCTGTTTCGCGCCGACCTGTATTACCGGCTCAACGTGATCACCATCCACGTGCCTCCCCTGCGGGAGCGGGGCCGGGACGTGGAAATCCTAGCCCAGCACTTCATCGAGGAGCACAGCCGGCGGCTGGGTAAGCGCATCACCGGCATGAGCCCGGCCATGCGGGATTTCCTCTACAGCTATCCCTGGCCGGGCAACGTGCGCGAGCTGGAAAACCTGATCGAGCGCAGTGTCATATTGACCGAGGGCAGCGTCCTCTCCCTCCAGGACCCCCCCGCCAAGGGGGCGGCGACGGCCCCCGGCGCGGGGACGGCCGGCGAGTTCCTCGACCGCCCCTTGCCCGTGGAGGAGTACATGAAGGAGGTGGTGCGGCGCTACCAGGACACCCACAGCGAGATGGAGCTGGCCGCCATGCTGGGGGTGGGCCGCAAGGCCCTGTGGGTGCGGCGCCGGCGCTGGGGACTGTACCGAAACGGCGATCCTCGAAGGGAGGGCACGGGAAGAGGAGGCCTAAAACGGTCCGCCTGAACCGGTGGAAGCGTGTTTCCATCCGCACGCGATGTTTCGATCGGAAACCCGGCCCCCGCGGAAGCGGGGAGCCCCGAAGCCCGGGCGAAGGGTTAAGTCCCTGTCCCCAATCGATACTTCGGTTTGGCACATGGCTTGCTAGAAGCCGATACATTCCCAACCGTCCACTCATCGGAGGAGCGAGCCGTGGCAGGAGCAGCGACCGAGCAAAAGCGCAAGAAAGTCACCATCCCCATGCTCATGGAGAAAAAGAAGCGCGGGGAGCCGATCGTGCAATTGGCCGTCTACGATTATGCGAACGCCATCATCGCGGATCGGGTGGGGGTGGACATCCTGTGCGTGTCGGACACGGGCGGCATGGTGCTGTTCGGCCACGAGGACACCACCTCGGTCTCCTTCGAGGAGGTGATGTTCATGGCCCAGGCGGTCAAGCGCGGCTCCCAGTACGGGCTACGCATGGTGGACATGCCCTACATGAGCTTCCACCTCTCCACCCAGCAGGCGGTGGACAACGCCGCCAAGTACGTCTCCCAGGGGGGCGCCGAAGTGATGAAATGCGAGGGCAACCAGCACCACGCCAAGTACGTGGAGGCGATCGTCAAGGCCGGCATCCCGGTGCAGGGCCACATCGGCATCACTCCCATGCGCATCCCCCAGCTCGGGGGCTTCGCCGCCCAGGGCAAGACCGCCGACCGGGCCAAGGAGCTGATCGACGACGCCATGGCCTTCTACGACGCCGGCTGCTTCTCCATCCTGTGCGAGGTGACCACCTCCGAGGTGTGCCAGTATCTGGCCGAGACCCTGCCGATTCCCATCATCAGTCTGGGGGCGGGCAACCGGGCGGACGGGGTGCACATCATCGGCTCGGACCTCTTCCACCTGTACGAGAAGCACACCCCGCGCCACTCTAAGGTCTACGTGGACCTGATCCCCATCATCGAGCAAGTCTACAAGGACTACATCAAGGACGTGCGCAACCGGGACTACCCGGGCCCCGAGCACACGGTGTTCATGAAGGAGGAGGAGCTCAAACGCTTCCAAGAGATGGTGGGATGGAAAAAGAAGTAGCCCCCGGCACCCCGGACGTCCTGTCCCAGGGCGTGGCCGCCTTCCTCGCCTCCAGCGCCTTTTTCGCCGATCTCACCACGGATCAGTTGGCGGCGCTCGCCCCCCTGTTCCGGGTGGAGGAATACCCCCAGGGCGCCGAAATCTACAACCTGGGCGACCAGGCGGTGGACTTCTACGTGCTGGTGGAGGGGCTGGTGCGCTTCACCATCGGCCGCGGCGGACGCCAAGCCACCGCGGGGGAGCTCATCCGCAGCGGCGAGATCTTCGGCTGGGCGGCGGTAGTAGAACGAGCCCAGCGGCGCATCGCCACCGCTTACTGCCTCACCGCTTGCAGGGTGCTGGCGATCAACGGCAACGAATTCCTGAAAGCCATGGACCGGGACCACAGCATGGGCTACCACGTGATGAAGCAGCTCAACTTCCTCATCACCGGAGAGCTCACTTCGTTCGCCTCCGGATGATATAGGCATAAACCGCATAGCCCGGCAGGCAAAAAGAAAAATTTATAACTATGAAAGATTTTTCTATTGCTTCCGGATATCTTCTGCGTTAAGAAGTTTGGACCTCGGAGGGGTTCGGTCAGATGAGCCGGCCGACGAGAGATCAAGCTCGCAGACGAAAGGGGGTGTGGACGGAAGGAGCCTGAGAGCCGTCCGCCGAGGGCTCGACCAGCGATAGTTGAAAGCGCCGGATAAGGAGAAGGCGGCAGGGTTTCCGCCGAGAAGATAGGGCATCGAGCGCAGGGAAAGCAGGGCCGTTCCCGGTGCAGGTGTTTTGCCTACGCCGGAATCTGCAGCAAACCTTAACGAGCAATCAGCCGACATGTTTGGGAGGTTTTCATGTTCACCAGCAATCCATTCGCCGCGGTGACGGAGCTTGTGCCTCCCTTCGCCATGCAGGTGTACGTCACCCTGATGGCAATCGCCGTTGCCGCTGGAACGCTGTTTGACATCTACCACAAGGGCAGCGGCAAGTACTTCGCGCTGCGGAGGGAAAGATCGAAGACCGCAGCCCCGAGACAGCTCAGCGGAGCCGAGAGGTTTTCGATAGCGATCAGGACCTTCGCGGAGGGGGCGGTCTCCGGCGAGTTCTGCAAATGGCTGAGGCGCCTGTCTCATCTTTTGATGATGTACGGCTTCCTGCTGTACGTGATCACGACCCTGGTGATGGTCTTCGGCTATGCCGGCGCCGCCCACACGCCGGCCGTCCTGCCGATCCTGTGGAACCTGGGCGCCCTGATGATCCTCGCCGGCGGTCTGTGGTTTTTCTTCTTCCTCAGAGTGAACGTGGCCTACGAGGGCCATCCGCCCTTCCGCCTGGTGCGCGCTGATCTTTTCGTGGGTTCCCTTGTGGCGAGCGCCGCGCTCGCCCTGGTTTGGCATTTTGTGCAGACGACGCTCCAGAGCCCGGCGGCCACCCTGCTGTTCTTCGGTCTCTACATCTTCTTCACAACCCTGCTCTTCGTTTCCGTTCCCTGGTCCAAGTTCGCCCACATGTTCTACAAGCCCGCGGTGGCGTACCAGCGCAGAATCGAGGAGGCGAGCGGCGCCTCCGACCTGCCGACGCCCGCCGGCGGCCTCCACTGCAGGAACTGAAGCCATGCCGACCTACGTGGACATGACGCGCTGCGACGGCTGCGGCGAGTGCGTGGACATCTGTCCGTCGGACATCATGCACATCGATCCGGTCTACCGCCGGTCCTACAACATCGAGCCCAACTTCTGCTGGGAGTGCTATTCGTGCGTGAAGGCCTGCCCGCAGCACGCGATCGACGTGCGGGGCTATTCCGACTTCGCACCCCTCGGCCACAAGGTCCGGGTGCTCCGCGACCGGCAGAGCAACCGCGTCTACTGGAAGATCCGCTACCGCGACGGGCGGGTGAAGGAGTTCACCTTCCCCATCCGGACCACCCCCTGGGGCTCCATCAAGCCGCCGTCGGAATACGAGCGGCCCGACGCCAGGGCGCTCGCCTCGCCGATGCTGGCCCACGAGCCCGAGGCGCTCAAGGTAGAAGCGCTGCCCGTGCTGCCGCGGCCGGAAAAGGGGTGACGCCATGGCCAGAAGAACCCGGTTCGTTGACTCGGACATCCTCATCATTGGCGGCGGCTTCGGCGGCTGCGGGGCCGCTTACGAATCCCGCTACTGGGGCCGGGACCTGAAGATCGTCCTGGTGGAAAAGGCGAACATCGAAAGGAGCGGCGCCGTCGCCCACGGGCTCTCGGCGATCAATTGCTACATGGGCATGCGCTGGAACGAGAACCAGCCTGAAGACTTCGTGCGTTACGCCCGCGGGGACCTCATGGGCTTGGTGCGCGAGGACCTGGTCTATGACATCGCCCGCCACGTGGATTCCACGGTGCACAAGTTCGAAGAGTGGGGCCTGCCGATCATGAAGAACCCCCAGACCGGCCGGTACCTGAGGGAAGGCAAGTGGCAGATCATGATCCACGGCGAGAGCTATAAGCCCATCATCGCCGAGGCCGCCAGAAAAGCCGCGAGCGAGGTATACAACCGCATCATGGTCACCCACTTGTTGACGGACAGGAGCGACCCCAATCGCATCGCCGGCGCCGTCGGCTTCAGCGTGCGCAGCGGCGACTTCTACGTCTTCCGGGCGAAGGCGGTGATCGTCGCCGCCGGCGGCGCCTCCCACATTTACCGGCCCAGAGCGATCGGCGAAGGCACCGGCCGGACCTGGTACGCGCCGTGGAGCAGCGCGTCGGCCTACGGTCTCCTGATACCGACGGGCGCGAAGATGATTCAAATGGAAAACCGCATCGTGCTTGCCCGCTTCAAGGACGGCTATGGCCCGGTCGGTGCCTGGTTCCTGCTGCTCAAGTCCCAGGCCACCAACGCCTACGGCGAAAGCTACGAGGCGAAGTACCTGGACCAGCTCAACGAGATGGTGGGGGAAAAATACACCAAGAGCCATCCGTTTCCCACCTGCCTGCGCAACCACGCCATGATCGAGGAGATGAAGGCCGGCCGGGGCCCGATCTACATGCAGACCCAGCACGTCCTCGACACCAAGGAAAAAGAGGAGATCGGCTGGGAGGATTTCCTCGACATGACCATCGGCCAGGCGGTGGTCTGGGCGTCCCAGAACATCGATCCCAAGGAGAGGCCCTCCGAGCTGATCACCTCCGAGCCCTATGTCATGGGCTCCCACGCCACCTGCTCCGGCGCCTGGGCGAGCGGGCCGGAGGACGTGGCGCCTGCGGATTACCAGTGGGGATACAACCGCATGACCACGGTGCAGGGGCTCTTCGGGGCGGGGGACACGATCGGCGGTTCCGCCCACAAGTTTTCTTCCGGCTCTTTCACCGAGGGAAGGCTGGCCGGCAAGGCGGCAGTCCGCTACGTCCTGGACCGGAAAGGCGACGAGCCCCGGCTGGACGAAACCCGGGTGAACAAGCTCGAGCAGACCGTCTTCAAGCCGCTGGAAAACTACCGGGTGGGAAGGAACGAGATCGTCGCCGGCACCGTCGCTCCGGGCTATTTGCTGCCCCTTCACGGCCTGCAGCGGCTGGAGAAGCTCATGGACGAGTACGTGGGCGGCTACAGCACCTTTTACGTGACCAACGAACCGCTGCTCAATCGGGGCCTGGAGCTGCTCACCATGCTCAAGGAGGACCTCGAACATCTCGGCGCCGAGGACCTGCACCAGCTCCAGCGGGCCTGGGAGCTCCACCACCGGGTCCTGACGGCGGAAGCGGTGGCCCGGCACACGCTGTTCCGGCAGGAAACCCGCTGGCCGGGCTACTACTATCGCGCCGATTACCCGAAGCTGAACGACGCCGAGTGGCACGTTTTCACCGCCTCCCAATACGATGCCGACACGGGCGAATGGCACATGAGCAAGCTGCCCGTGCACCACATCGTTGAGCAGAAGTGACCCTGCTCCTTTTGCTGGTCGTCGCCTTCCTGGTGGGCGCCCTGATCGGCGCGGTAGGCATCGGGGGAATCCTGCTGATCCCCGCCCTCACCGCCTTGGCCGGGCTGGTCATCCACGAGGCGATGGCGACCGCTCTCTTCACCTTCCTCTTCACCGGGCTCCTCGGCACCTGGCTGTTCCAGCGCCGAGGCAGCATCGACTGGCGCCTGGCCGTGCCGGTGTGCGCCGGCGCCGCCGTGTTCGCCTTCTTCGGCGCCTGGGCCAACTCCCGGCTCCAGGCCCCCGCCCTCGGCGCCATCCTCGCCGGGATCATCATCTTCGCCGGCGTCTATACCCTCGCTTCCTGGCACGGGGCGCCCAACCCAGCGCTGGACGACCATCCGTCGGGACAGAAAGCGCTCCTCCTCGCGATCGGCGCGGTCTCCGGCTTCGGCTCCGGCCTCACCGGCGTGGGCGGCCCGGCCCTCTCCGTGCCCCTCATGGTCCTGTTCGGCTTCCCGGCGCTGCCCACCATCGGCGTATCCCAGGTGATCCAGATCCTGGCGGCCGCCTCGGGAACCCTGGGCAACCTGCAATACGGCACGATCAATTTCCAGGTAGCCGTCCCGGTCACGGTGATGGAGATCGTGGGCGTGGCGGTCGGGGTGAAGATCGTCCACGCCGTCAACGTCCAGCTCGTGCGCCGCTTCGTCGCCGTGCTGTGCGTCGTGGTGGGGGCGGGACTCCTGGCGCGGGCCTTGAGCGTCGTGTAAGCCGCGGACGGGCACGAATTCTCGCGATTAAAACTGGTCGTTTTCTCATTCGTGGGCGTTCGCGTTCATTGGTGGCCGAAGAAGCCTTTGTGATCGATCATGCAGGCGAGTCTTCTGGAGCCTCCCCTCACCGCCACCTTTCGCGCCCGCGGCATCCCCCTGGACCCCTTCGGTCCCAGGCTCTTCGTTCCCCGCCATTTCGGCGATCCCCTCGCCGAGCAACGCGCCACCCGCACGAGCGCGGGCCTCTACGATTTCTCCTTCATGGGCTGCTTCGAAGCGCGCGGACCGGAGGCCCTGTCGTTTCTCCAGCGCCTACAAACCCGGGATCTGGAGGGGCTTGCCCCCGGGCGGCTCGCCTACACCCTGCTCCTGCGAGAGGACGGAAGCGTTTTCATCGACGCCACCGTCTGGCGCATCGGGGAGGCGCATTATTGGATCGTGACCGGGCGGCGCTCGGACATCGACCATGTGGGACGGGTGGCCGCGGATTTTGACGTCCAGATCCAGGACCGCTCCGGCCGGGACGCCGTCATCGCCCTCCAGGGACCCGCTAGCGCCGCCCTGCTCCGGCGCTGCGGCGCCGGCGCCTTGCCGGGTTATTTCGCTTTCCTCGAAACTCGCTTGTTCGGGGAGCCGTGCCGGGTGGCCCGCATCGGCTACACCGGGGAGCTGGGCTACGAAATTTTTGTCGATAGAGCAGCCACGAAGGCGCTGTGGGAAGGGCTGGTCGATGCGGGCCGGAGCGCCGGCCTCGCGGAATGCGGGTTCGCTGCGGCGGACGCTCTGCGGGTGGAGGGCGGGTTCATCCTCTTTTCCCGTGAGCTGGCGGATCCCGCGACTCCCCAGGAGCTGGGCCTCGGCCGGTTGCTCTCGGCCCGTAAGCGCTACTTGGGCGCGGCCGCCCTCGCCCGTCGCCCGGAGGGGAAAAGACTGACAGGGCTTTTGCCCGAGCCGCGTTTCCAGGAGGAGGTGCTGGCTCTCGACCCGCCCCTAGGGCCGCCCGCGCCCGGCCTCGCCGTGCTCACCAGCGCGGTCCGCTCAGCCCTGTTTCGGCGGACGCTCGCCATGGGGTTCGTGCACCCGGAGGACCGCTACCCGGGCACCCGGGTGCGCCTGGGACCCGGACTGACCGGGCGCGTGGCGCGGCTGCCTTTCTACGATCCGTTGAAGCGGGTGCCGCGAGCACCGGTTGACGGCTGAATGGACCATAATCGAGCACTGGCGCTTCGCTCTGAACGGGTCAGGGATGACCTGCGGGCTCCGTCGCGCCGCTGTGCAGGAACTGGCATCAGCCCTAAGACCATGAGTCCGAAGCTTAATAGCCTCCTCGATCCGCCTTATCCGGTTCCCTTGCATTTGTTGCCACCAGCCCCTTGACGAAACCCGACTTTCGGATGGGGGACCAGCGTGATCTGCGGCCCCTCGCCGCGAAAGTGAGGCGGCCATGACGACGTATGCCGGTTCGCCGCTGGAACGGCGGGGATGATCCATGTCTCGAGCTCATGAAGAACCCCGACGTCCCTCGCGATGCGGTATTTAATACTGTGGATGCATTCCCGATCCCGAAACTCGCAAAGGTTCTCGCTGGTACCCCCGCACGGCCCGTTCGCGAGCCCTTTGGGACACGTTTCTGGACAAACATACTGGGTCGCGGCCAGGCGGCACATCCCGCACGTCTCGCACCCGAAGAGCGGCCCCTTGATCGCCCGCTCCACCCGCTCTAGTAGCGCGTCCCCCAACCCGTGTCGCCTGATCGGCCGCAGCAAGGGCGCCATGGCGCGGGCTGCGAGGCCCCTATCGAACATGAAACTGTGAACCCGATCCATAAGGGAGTACTTGACTCGCTCCCTTGTTCGGGTGCGCCTCACTCGCGGCCTGGCGAGGTACCAGGGCTCGTGAGCGGGGGCGGGGTCTGCCTGTCCGCCCTCCGGCAGCGCAAGGGCCTCGTTCCACGCTTTGCTCCATGTAACGCGGTCGGTGCATAGGTCCGAGAGCTCGCGCAGCTCCGCTTGCAGCGCTCTGAGCTTCTCGATCGAGTGGATACCTGTGATCTGCACACCTGCATACCCGTAAAAGCGCACGCCCAGAATTTGCAGGGCCAGGCGGCGCAATACGCGCGAAGCGCCCTTGTCCGACATCAGACGCTCTTCCGCCTCCAGCAGCGAAAGCATCGAATCTGTCACGGTGACGCCCGGAAGCTGGTGTTGGCGCATGTAGCGCGCTCGCGCCGCAGAAAGCGGCATCACGTTCGCCACGAGAGGAATACGGTAACCGCGCGCCTCCACCCAGAAAAGCGCCTCCTCGTATTTGAGCATGTCAAACCCGATCTGGGTGATGATGAAGTTCGCGCCAGCGCCGACTTTTTTTCCAAGCTTCAAATACTGGGCCATGGCGTCCTCTTCGCGATACTTGAATGGATTCAGGGCTGCAGCAATCAGCAGGTTCGGATATGCACGGCGCGCTTCGTAGATCGCCGGCACTGATTCCAAGTAACGGGGCCGCCGGTCCATCGGCTCTTCCTTCAGGCGGTCGCCGGTGAGAATCAATATGTTCTCGAGGCCGTTGTCCTCCATGCGCTGGAGGAAGTCTTGAAATTGATCGAGCTCCCGCCCCTTGCCAGAAAAGTGCACCAGCGGCTGCTTTCCGCTATGGTCGAGCAAATGAGAAGCGGCCGCGATAGGGTCAGGATCGCGGTCGGACACGACCCGGTCGGTTACCGAGAAGCCCGCGAGACCCGATTCGTCCTTCATGATCTCCGCGATGCCGCCGAGCTTGTGAAGCTCGTCTCGGAGCACTTTGTCCACGGAGGGGATGAACTCGATCGTCCAGAAAAAGCGACCGTCGCGCAAAGATTCGCTCAGCGCATTCGCACCCGGCTGTATTGCGTGCCCGACGTGGATTGCCAAAGGCGCAACGCTACTCATTCATCCCTTTCGCCATCGCGACGAGGCGCTCCATTTCTTTGGCCGCGGCAGTGCCCTTGACAAAACCCTTGAGAGCCTCTTCGTACAGGAGTCCGAGAGCCTGGTCCTTCAGGTCTGCATAGATGTCCGACGTGAGCATGTGAAACTCGCGTGGCCGCGGCAGCGGAACATCGATGACCGCCTTCACTGCAGTCGGCTTGTAGCTCAGGATCACCAGGCGGTCCGCAAGGAAGATCGCCTCTTCCACCTCGGAGGTTACGAACAAGGTAGTCATATGGTTTTCTTCGAAGAGCCCCAGGAAGTACTCTTGCATCAGCCCACGCGTCATGTGATCGAGGCCGCGGAACGGCTCGTCCAGCAGCATGAGCCTCGGTTTGTTGATCAGGGCCCGCGCCACCTCCGCACGGCGCTGCATTCCGCCCGAGAGCTCTTCGGGAAACCGATCTTCGAAGCCCTTGAGCCCCACCTTTGCGAGCAATCGGATCGCCTCTTCTCTCGCGCTGTCGGCTGGGATGCCCTTCTGAATGGGGCCATAGGCTACATTGTCGAGCAGCGACATCCAGGGAAACAACGCCGTCTCCTGGAACACGACGATTCGGTCTGGCCCGGGGCGCTCCACGCGGTCCCCATCGATGGTGATCTCGCCGAGACTTGGTTTCTCATATCCTGCGATCAGCTTGACCAGCGTGCTTTTACCGCAGCCGGATGGTCCGATCAGCACCGTCAGTTTCCCTGGGTCGATATCGAAAGAACACTTGCGCAAGACGACCTCAGGTCGGTCCCCTCGCGCGTAAACCTTTCCCACGTTCGCAATCCGCGTGTGCCCTACCGTGGAGATCGCCGTTAAGCTCCTCATTGCATTCTCCTATGCGAGCTCCCGCTCTCCCGCGGCGAAAGCCTTCACCGCCTCTTCGTGCACCGCCTCGATGGCCTCGTCCTTGAGCCGCATAAACTCCGGTGCAGCGAGAATCTTCGTGCTGCGGGGCCGGGGCAGGTCGACCAGGATGGTCTGCTTGATCCGCCCTGGCCGCGTCGTCATCACCAATACCCGGTCGGCGAGATAAATCGCCTCCTCCAAGTCGTGAGTGATGAACAGGACCGTCTTGTGCGAGAGGTCGTAGAGCTCGAGCAGGGCGTTGTGCGTCACCGTCTTGGTGAGGGCATCCAGACCGCGGAACGGTTCGTCCAGCAGAATGACCCGGGGGTCGTTCAGGAGCGCACGAATGATCTCCACGCGCCGGCACATCCCCGACGAAATCGAACCTGGATAGAGTTCTTCGATATCGGTAAGCCCTACCCGAGCGAGCAGCTCTCGCGCCCTCACGACCGCCGCCTCCTCGCTCATGCGCTTTTGCACTACCGGGCCCCGAATGAGGTTTTCCCGAATCGTGGCCCAGGGGAACAGCGCGCCGTTCTGGAACACGACGATGCGGTCCGGCCCTGGTTTCGGCCTGGCGCCTGGCCGGTTGACGCATTCGCCGTCCAGGTAGATCACGCCGTCGGTCAGCGTGTCAAAGCCCGCGATGGCGTTGAGCAGCGTCGACTTTCCACAGCCAGACGGCCCGACGATGGCACAGAACTCCCCAGGACGGATCTCGATCGAGCAGTCATCGACCGCCACCACGGCGCGGCCGAGAGGATCATAGATCTTGCCAGCGTTGCGAATGGAAACCCATCCCGAGCGGTTCATCACCGCCCGCTCGTGTCCCGCAAACGCCCGCGCCAGCTCCTGCAGCAGCTCGTGGCCTTCCCTTCCGCCGTATTCCCGGCATTTGTCCTGGAACCACCGTCCGTTCAGAGCGAGCACCTTGCTCGCCCGCTCGCACCGCGCCGAAATCACGCGCCTGGGCATCCCCTGAACCAGGGCAGCAAAGCCGAACAACTGTCCCGGAGCGCTCACTTCGCGCGCCACGGAGAATTGTTCCTCGGCGGCCTGGACCTCGGGATGTCCCACCTTTCCATCCACCAAGATGTAAAAATCTGTTGCTGGATCGTTTTTAGCGAAGATGAATTGACCTTTCTCAAAGGACTGCTCAACGGCGACTTCCGCAGCCTCCTTGAGAACCTCTAGAGGCGCCTTTCTCAGGAATGAGCTCAGGCGCAGCAGCTTGAGTTTTTCCTCGGTGGTAAGCATGACGACCCCTCGATGCGCGTTCCTTGAATCGCAGGTTCCGGACCAGTGCAGCGTCCGTCCCTCAAGCGCGGCGCCAAGGCATGGCAATCTTCCCTATCCAGCTCATGATCCCGCTGGAGATCATGCCAGCGACGCCGATGCTCAACATGCCGATGACGATCCCCACGAGTGACTGGCCCATGTAAGCTTTCCATGTCAAGTAGCCTAGGCCGTTGTTGCCGGAAGCCATCTCCGCGGCGATCACCACTTCCCAAGTAATCCCGATGGCGATGGTGAGCCCCGTAAATACGGAGGGTAGGGCGCCAGGCACCAGAATCTTCCAGAACAGCGCCCTCGGGCTCGAACCTAACGACCTGGCCGCCTGGATGTAGCGCACGTCGATGTTGTCGATGCCGGAGAGCACGTTGATGAAAATGGGGAAAAAAGCCCCCATGAAGGTGAGGAACACCATGGTCATCTCCGCTGACGGCCAGAACAAGATCGACAGCGGCAGCCACGCCAGCGGCGGAATCGGCCTGAAGATCTCAAGAATGGGAAATGACATGTACCGGAATTTTCGCTGCAGCCCCATCGCGAGCCCCAATGCGAGCGCCAATCCAGCGGCGATGAAGAAACCCAGAAATACCCGGCATCCGCTGCTCACCCAGCTCATCCAGTAGCCTTCCTGTGCCATCTGCTCAGGGATCCCTTTGACCACCTCGACCGGCGTCGGCATGACCGCCATCAACCCCACCATGCGCGCGAGCTGCCAAATCAGGAAGAACGACAGGATGCCCAGGACGCCCTGCCAGATCACGGGATTCTTGATACGGGTGACCAGTCGTGTCTGCCAAGAGGGACGCAATGCCTTCGTCGCCGTATTCACGCCACACCTCGCTCCTTGCTCTGCCACGCCATTAGCCACTCTCCGACTTTGCGGATGATGGCGCTCGAGACATAACCCAGCACACCCAGGGTGATCATTCCGATAAAGATGTTCGGTAACGCGACCTGGACGTATCCGTCGAAGATCATGTATCCGAGGCCGGAGCGTCCGGCGATCAGTTCTCCCCCGACCAGGGAGAACCAGGCCACGCCCATCGCGATCTGAAGCCCGGTAAAAATGAACGGCAAAGCGCCCGGGACCACGACCCGGATTAGTACCTGCCAGCGGTTGTAGCCGAGACAAGCGGCGGCGCGAAAATACGATTCATGAATCGAGCGCACCCCCAGGTAGGTATTCAGCACCGTCGCGAAAAATGCCGACAGCATGGTGACGAAGATGACCGGCATCTCCGTCCCATAGAGCATCAGCACAGCCAACGGAACCCAAGCGAGGGGCGGAATCGGGCGCAACATCTCGACCACCGGGAAGATCAGGTTGCGCATGAGCCGGCTCCAGCCGAGCAGGATGCCGAGGGGCGTTCCCACCAGGATGGCAATCGCAAACGCCGTATACACCCGAAGCGTGCTGACCGCGATGTGCTCGTAATAAACCGGCGTAAACAGCGAGACGCCGTATTTCGGCTCCAAGCTCACCCATTCCCTGAACAGGAACAAAGGGTCCGGAATGAATTCGAAGCGGGGCAGCGAGAAGAACTTGGTCAGGACATACCAAATCGAAAAGAAGCCCGCAAACCCGAGAATCCCGTACAGGAATTTATGGCCCTTGAGAAACCTGGTCGCACGGCTTGCGACATCCCCTGCCGCCACAGGCCAATCGCTCGACTGCGTCAATCTTCTGTCATAGTCGTCAAGCAGGCCAGCTTCCGCTATCCGAAGCCCCGCGCCAGGAACAGGTGTCGTCAGCGCTTTAATCACTGGGATTCGTGCCATAGTCCGTCCGTTTTAAATTGCAACTCCTCTCGGAGCACGTCATGCGCCTGGCAGAATGCTGCGGCCTTTCTCATAGGCTGATCGTCTACTTGATCAGCTCATCGCCTTTGAAGGGATTCTTGGTTCCTGCCTTGATTTCGAACAATCCCTTGCTTGGATCGAGCCCCAACTCCTTGAACGCCTGAACCACCAAATCGTCCTGCAGCGCTTCCGGGTGCAGATCCGGCTCATGGACGACCTGGATCTCGCGCAGAAAGGCATAGCCTCGTTTCAGAAGCTCGCGCACTTCCGGGGTGAATGTCATGACCCCTTTCAGGGCTATGTCGTCCGCCCCTGTCTCTGCGGGCGGCCTTCCGTAGATGGCATACCAGAGGTTTTCCTTGGTGTACTCGGGCAGCTCCTTCTTGACGTAGTTGATGGTCTCGATCGGGCGATCGCGCAGAAAATAGAGCGCTTCGATGTTGGCCTTCAGCCAAGCGATGGCAACATCGCGGTTTTTCTCGATGAAGTCCTTACGCATGACCACCGTGTTGGCGTCGCCCTCTCCGTACGCCGCAGGGGAAACCGCGAACCGGGCGTGGCCGTCGAACACCGCCTTCGACAGGTGAGGCTCGTACAATGCGGCGGCGTCGATCTTCTTGGCCTGCAGGCTGGTGACGATCACTTCTGCTTGCATCTGCTGCCAGGTGACCTTGATGCCTTCTTTCTTGAGCATGTACTGACCGAGCCTATCGGCGCAGCTCCCCTTCGGCACTCCCACCACTTTGCCGTCGAGCCACTTGATGGCCTCCTTGTAGCCACCGAACTTGGGTGCATCAGAGCGCACTAGCAGCATGCCGCACATACGACCGTTGGAGATCTCGTTCACGGCCACGATGTTGATGGGCGCCAGGGCACGCTTGGTCGTGGCGACGATCGACGGGTTGTCGCCGATGTAGCCGATCTGCTGCTTATTTGCAATCAGGTCGGTGATCACCGGGGGGCCCTGAAGATTGCGCTTCCAGTTCACTTTGCTGCCCTTGGGAAGCCATTTTTCCCATAGCCTGGCCTCCTTCATGATCACCGTGTCCCAAGCTCCGGTCCATGCCAGCCAGTAGTTGCTGCTGATCTCTACCGGCGGTCCGTCTAGCTGCTTGGCCTTGGCCGCGATACTCCTGTAGTCTGCGTCGTTATACCCGGCGGCAACCGCAGGGGCCGAAGCGATCGCCGCCGCAGCCGTGAACGCCAACGCCAGGCGCCTGAAGGAACGCGATGTGCGGCGGTGTGCATGCATGACAGATCCTCCTCCTTATCGAAACGTATCGCTCTCCGCTTCGGGTAGGCCGCTTACCAGACCGCCTGCGCGGATCCAGATTTCGCAGCTCCTTCCATCTTGAGAAACTTCTCGTGCTCCTCGGGCGTCATGTGGAAGCTGTCCTCCTCCAGCGGGTAGGCGCCGGCAACAGTCTCGTCCCGGTAGCGGCGCAGGCCTTCTTCGATCATGGGACCCACATTGACGAAGCCGCCGCGATTTTTCGGTATGGGAAACGCGCTGTAGCCCACCACGTCGCCGCTGATGTGATAAACGCCGTCATTCACCCGGCCACCCCCCAACGTAATCACGGGCACCGGCAAGGTGCGGGTAAGGTACGCCGCGACCTCGGTGGGCACCTGCTCCACGATGAAGCCGAACACGCCGGCATCGACAAAGGCCCGCGCGGTCTCGGCGATCTCCCGCGCTTCTTGAGCCGTCTTGCCTTTGATGCCGAAGCCGCTTTGCTCGGTACGGCGAGAGGCCATCATGCCGATGTGCCCCATGACCGGGATCCCGGCCCGCACGATTTCCGCGATGTATTCGGCGGTATAGCGGTTGCCTTCGCATTTCACCGCGTCCGCGCCGCCCTCGGCGATCAGGCGCCCGGCGTTGGTGATTGCTTGTTCCTTGGACGCATGATAGGTGAGGTAGGGCATGTGAGCGACGATAAAGCCATAGCGTGCAACTCGGCTGACTGCCTGGGTCATGAAGAGCTGCTCTTCGAATTTGACCGTCGTTGGGTCCTTATGTGCGAACAGCGACATCGGGCCCGCGTTGCCGATGATGAGCAGATCGAAGCCGACCCGGTCGGCGATGGCCGCCATCGGTGCGTCGTAAACTCCGATCGCCGTGATCGGCTCTCGACGTGCCTTTTTCTGGCGCAGATAGTTCAAGGTGACTTTTTTTCGAATGTTCTCCGACATGGTTTACTCCTGGTCAAGACGCCTTACGGTTCGAGTCATTTTTATCCCGCAGCAGGTTGCCTTTCTGTCACTAGCGTGACATTTGATGGATTTAATATGTCTCCAACGCGACATATTTATGCTAAGATAGGCGTGAGGATTGCCGATTTACCTGGAGCCCGCCCGGGAACGACGAATGGCTAACGTTGCGCCGTGGTACTGGAAGAAAGTCAACCTGTTCGACGAAGCCGATTCGCAGGCCCGCCAGGCGTTTTTCCAATGCGCCGAGCGGCACGAATATCGCAAGGGCCAGCATGTGTTCCGAGCTGACGATCCAGCAACCCGCGTATTTCTCCTGGAAAGCGGGGTGGTCAAGATTTACCAGCTCTCGCCTCAAGGCGCCGTGACCATTTTCTGGTTCTGCGTTCCGGGAGATCTTTTCGGGGCGGGGGGAATCACGGGATCTTTCGAGCAATCGGTGTATGGCCAGGCCGTAGAACGATCGACGGTTTTCACGATTCCACGCAAAGCGTTCGAGCAGGTACTAAAGGCGCATCCGCAGCTCGCAATAAACGTCATTCGACTGATGGGCGCGCGACTACGCCTCGCCTGCGACGCGATGACAGACAAGGTGTCCTTAAAGACAAATGTGCGCCTGGCGCGACTGCTGCTGCGCCTGGCGCAGAATTGGGGTTATCCGTGCGAGAAGGGAATCGAGCTCAGGGTCAAAATCACCCACCAGGAGCTCGCAAACATGATTGGCGCTTCTCGCCAGAGAGTGAATGAAAGCCTGCAGGTGTTTCAACGGAGGGGCTGGGTCAGTGTCGACGGCAGAAGGATAACGATCGCAAGCCCTGAGGAAATCCAGCGCTTGTTGGATGACGGTACGTTGTGACCGGATGCGTGGCGCGGCGGCCCTTCCATGATCCGATGAAGCGCCTGCCGCCAAGCCTCGCCGACTGATTATCAGACGGCAGCCCGGGCTCCACCCTGATGGAACCCCCGAACAAGTCATGCTCAGGCGCGCTCGGCGGCGGCGATGATGTTACCGAGCAGCATGGTCGCCGTCATCGGCCCCACGCCCCCGGCACCGGAGTGATCCAAGACGCCCTTTCCTTCATCGCCTCCAAGTACCGCTCGCGATCACCACTCCGTCGATGATATTCGCAGCTATGTCAATCCAGATTTGCTAGAACAATCCCACCACCTTGCCGTTTTCGTCCAGGTCGATTTTTTCGGCCGAGGGCACCTTGGGCAGCCCCGGCATGGTCATGATGTCGCCGCAGATCATGACCACGAACTCCGCCCCCGC